>JANWYV010000013.1 GCA_025055075.1 Blastocatellia bacterium | reverse complement strand
CCACAAACCATCGCGATGGCGTTGAGGGGATCGAAGGGCGCCCGGGGAATGAGCGTCGTCACCACGCCGACGTTGCCGCGCCATCCACCTGTGGCGCGATCAACCGTGACGTAGACCTCGAGATCGAATTGCGCTCGCCACTGGCTCAATTCGTTCCGGTACAGGAGGTCTTCGGGCGTGCGCGCGCCGTATAGCAAGACGACCTTGCCATACTTTTCTCGGCGCGAGAGGATGTGATAGAGCGCCGGTCGGAGCGGCGCCAGCCCGATCCCACCGGCGACGATCACCACATCGTTGCCTTCAGCTTCTTCGACTGGCCAGGAACTCCCGAAGGGCCCGCGCACGCCCAATGTATCCCCGCGTTTCAGCCGGCGCATAGCTTTCGTCACCGTGCCGACGACGCGCGTTGTGTGCACGAGCGTCTCCAATTTGGCCGGGTCACCGCTGATCGAAATGGGAATCTCGCCCACACCGAAGACGTAAAGCATATTGAATTGCCCCGGTGCGAAGGAAAAGGCCGCCGTTCCGTTGACCGGCGTTAGCTCGAGAGTGAACGTGTCAGCCGTCTCCCTGTGCACGCGGCGAATACGATACGGACGTGGCTCCATGGGGTTGGGCATCATCGCTCGCACCTCTCAGGAGTGAACGGCATACACATCGAGAAGTTGCAATCGCGTTGCCTGAAGTCGTTGCTCGATGATATAAGCGAATCGCTTGAGCAATTCATAGCCCAGGTCGTGATCGTCCTCACATTTGGTGCGCAGACACTTCCCGTCAAGCGCGATAGCTCGCGTCAGTTCGACAGCACGAGCATTAAAACGCCAGTGATAAGGGGGAACGAGCCACGACCAACCGAGAATTTCTCCCTCCCCGAGAGTTTGAATCGTGATCGGGCCGCGCCCCGGAACGAAGATTTCCAGGGCGACCTTGCCGTGCCGGATGACGTAAAACTCATTGGCTTCCTCGCCTTCACGGAAGATCATTTGCCCGGCATCGAAGCGCACGTTAGTGGCACACCCGACGATCAATTGTATGTGCCGGGCATCCAATCCGGCGAAGAACGGATGTTCGGCGAGAAGGCGTTCAAGCGTCTCCATGGGCGTCCTCCCTACGTTTTGATTCGCCCGTCCGGATTAATTCGCTCGCCCGGATGGCGCGAACCTCTTCGGTGATGTCAATGCCGACGGGACACCAGGTGATGCAACGCCCGCAGCCAACGCATCCCGACGTGCCGAATTGATCAATCCAGGTCGCCAGTTTGTGCGTCAGCCATTGGCGATAACGAGCCTTGGCGGAGGCGCGCACGCTGCCGCCGTGAATGTATGAGAAATCCATCGTGAAGCATGAGTCCCATTTTCGCCACCGTTCGGCGTGCTCGCCGCTGAGGTCGGTGACATCCTCGACGGTGCTGCAGAAGCAGGTCGGGCAGACCATCGTACAGTTAGCGCAAGTGAGACACCGCGCTGCCACCTGATCCCATCGAGGATGTTCGTAGTTGCGATAGAGCAGATCCTTGATGTCGGTCGTGTCCAGCGTCCGACCCATCTGCATCGCCGTTCGCGCGATGATCTGTTGAGCGAGCCGCATCTCTTCTTCCCTCGCGGGCCGATGAGGCAGCTCTTGGAGAATTTCTGCTCCCCGATCGGTCCCCACCTCAACCACGAAGTAGTGGCGCTCTGGCTCGATGATCTCCGTCAACGCGAGATCGAAGCCGAAGGTCGCTTTCGGCCCCGTATTCATAGAAACACAGAAGCAGGTGCCTCCGGCCTGTCCGCAATTGACCGCCACGATAAAAGCGTTCTCGCGTCGCTCCTTGTAGGTGGGGTCCACGTAAGCTCCGCCTAAGAAGACCTTGTCCTGGATTGCAATGGCGTGCAGCTCGCAGGATCGAACGCCGATAAAAGCGAACTTCGGAGGGTGGGGAACGGAGGACGAACCTTCTGATTGCGGATTGGGGCGTGAGGGTTGTGGGTCTCGGAAGGCCGAGGAGGGGACGGCTTCGTCCGAGATGATCTCGAATCCACCTTCCGTGCGTCGAGCGGTAAAGAGCTTGAGTGTCGGTGGAAAGAGAAATTTTTTCCAGGAGTGAGGGCCGACGACATAACCGAAGAGGGCCTGGTCGTTGCGTTTCTTGAGGCGGTAGCTTCCACCATCCTGCTCATCCGTCCAGCCAATGGGAAGGTCAGCCGCAGAAGTCAACTCTTCGTAGACGATTGCTCCGTCACGAACGGTCGGTCCCACGAGACGATAGCCCTTGTGGGCCAATGCCTCAAGCAAGAGGTCAACGTGTTGGCGTTCGAGGAGGATCGTTTCGAAGATTCGCGCTTCCGGCATGAGCTGCTCCTCCATCATCACCTTCAGCGATTGTAGGGCAAATCACGTACCGTTGCAACGCCCTATGCGAAGCGGCTCGGAAAAAGTGAGCTAGTCGAGGAAATACGCCGATCCGCTTAACAACTGCGGGGGCTTTTTCGCCCAATCCTGCGCGTTTTTGCGCGGATCGAGTCGGAGGGTCGCACGCCCCAATAGAGCGCCATGGTTTCCTTCCCCGATCTGCGTCGAACACTTTTGCAGCCTTCGCTTCCTCAGGAAGTGCTCGAATCGCGCTCAGGCTTCCTGGCCCGAAGGTCGAGCTGAGGAAGGCTTCGGAGGGAGAGTGCTCTTTGAACCTCGGATTGAGAGGGCCCAGGCCTCGATGCTCCGAACTCACCACGCTCTTAGGGACCTTCTGCCGCCGTCGGGATTCTCTCCAACACGGCTGCGAAGAATCCATCCATCCCGTGCCGATGGGGGAACGTCCGAATATATCCGCCTTCAGTCCGAAACACTTCGGCTACCGAAGGGACCACTAGGCGAAATTCCGGCTGCGAAGCGAGGAACGCGCCGACGATCTCCTCATTCTCTTCCTGCTCCAAGGAACAGGTCGAATAGATGAGCCACCCTCCGGGTGCAACCCATCGTGCGGCTTCGCGAAGCAGCGCCTTTTGTTGCTCGGCCATTCGATGCACCTCTTCTTGCGTCAGACGCCACTTGATCTCCGGATGTCGCCGGAGGGTCCCTGTCCCCGAACAGGGCGCATCGAGCAGCACGCGGTCGAATCGCTCAGTAGGGAGAAGAGGCAATGGATCCTTTCCTTCGAAGACGACCGGATGAGCGATCCGCACGTGCAGGCGCTCGGCTAAGAGTTGGAGCTGTCGCAATCGCCCGAAGTGCCGATCGCCAGCGACGATCATCCCACGATTCGCCATGAGGGCCGCCAAATGCGTCGTCTTACTACCCGGAGCAGCACATATTTCCAAAATGCGCATTCCAGGCTCGGGTGCGACGATGTGCGCGATGAGCTGCGATGCTTCCTCTTGAACGTAGATCCATCCGCGCTGCCAGGCGTCCACGCGCGGCGAGAGCGAGCCGGATCGCACGCGGTAAGCCCCGGGCACATAGGGTGAAGGCTCGATCTCGATCTCCTGGTGTGCGAGCGCGCGCATGATTTCGTCATCCGGAGCAGCGAGGGGATTGAGACGGATCGTAATGGTGGGCGCTTGATTGTTCGCGCGCAGGAGCGCCAGCGCTTCCTCCATGCCGAAATCCTTCACCCACTTTCGGACAAGCCACGCCGGGTGTGACCACTCGATACTCGCGCGTTCGATGGGGTCAGCGATCTTCCTCCACGGGCGATCATCAGGTGCTGAAGCCGCTCGCCGTAAGACGGCGTTGACCAATCCGGCTCCCCATGCCGGGCCATACTGTTTCACCAAAGCAACGGCCTCGCTCACAGCCGCATAGGCCGGGATGCGTTCTAGAAAGCGCAGTTGATATAGCCCCAATCGCAAAGCGATTCGAATGGGCTCGTCGAGGCGCTCGGGCGCTCGCCCGCTGTAATGCGCGATGAGGTGATCGAGTAACCGCTGCCAGCGCAAGACACCGAGCACCAGCTCATAAGCCAATCGGCGATCTCGCTCCGAGAGCTTCTCCGCCTGAAGGGAAGCCAAGAGATCACTCGCTCGGCTGCCCTGCGCAGCGACGCGCCGTAAAACCCGAAAGGCAAGCTTTCGAGCTGGGCTGAGCATGAACGACCGTGGGTTCGCTTCATGAAGCGGCAGGGGGGCCCTCTTGACCGAGTCGCAGACCAACCGAAAGCCGCGCGCCTTTCAGGAATTCGCCCGCGGGCAGACGTCGTCGCCCCTCAAGCTGTACTTCGGTGATGCGCAACCGCGTGCCCTCACCACAAGCGACGACGAAGGCGTCGCGTTCGATGGCGCTCACGGTCCCCGGAGGAAACGAGAGTTCCTCGCCTGGCCGACCGACATCGGCCTGCGCTTTCCACAGGATCAAGCGCGCGCCGTGAAGCGTCGTCCAGGCGCCGGGCCACGGCTGAAATCCTCGAATTCGGTTACGGATCGCCTCCGCGGGCAACGTCCAATCCACCCATCCGTGCTCACGCCGGAGCAGCGGCGCCCATGACGCCTGCGCCTCCTCCTGTGGTTTCGGTTCAATGCGCCCTACGCGCAACCCCTCGAGGGTTTCCGAGAGCAACTCCGCCCCCATGTGCGCCAATCGCTCGGTCACCTCCGGCGCCGTCTCCTCAGGGCCGATCTCACACGCGCGCTGAAGGAGGATCGGCCCCGTATCCAAGCCTTCATCCATGAGCATCGTCGTCACCCCCGTGACCGTCTCACCCATAGCGATAGCCCATTGCACTGGCGCCGCTCCCCGATACTTGGGCAAGAGCGAGAAATGCACGTTCACGCATCCGAGCGGCGGGATGCTAAGCAACCATCCCGGCAGAATTTTCCCATAGGCGACGACGACGATCACCTCCGGCGAGAGCGCACGAATGAGTGCGTGCACCTCCTCGTTTGTCTTCAGCTTCTCCGGCTGATAGACGGGGATCCCATGGGCTTGCGCGACTTCTTTCACCGGTGGCGGCGTGAGGACTTGGTGTCGCCCGACAGGCCGATCCGGCTGCGTGAAGACGGCGAGGACCTCATGCTCGGAAAGGATCCGCTGGAGCGTTGGCACGGCCGCCTCAGGCGTTCCCATGAAGATGACGCGCATGCGATGACTCCTTTGAGGAAGGGCCCGTCGCGCGACCTCACCATTCCCCAGCTTTGATCATCTTTCGGATCTTGCGCTCCAGGAGATCGCGCTTGAGCGGGCTCAGGCGGGAGATGTAGAGCCGTCCATCCAGATGATCCACCTCGTGGCATACGCAGCGAGCGGCCAAGCCCGTCACGTCCAACGTGATCTCCCGCTCCTGGAGATCGAGTCCGCGCACCAGCACGCGCGAGGGACGCGCGACCTTCGCATAAAGCCCCGGCAGGCTCAAGCATCCCTCCTCTTCGACGACCTCTCCCTCGGTCGCGAGGATCTCGGGATTGATGAGCACGACCTTCTGCTGGGCGTCGCGACCGCCGCTGCAGTCCATGACGAAGATCCGGCGATTGATTCCAATCTGCGGAGCAGCTAAGCCGACTCCGCGCGCCGCATACATCGTTTCGAACATATCCTCGACGAGCTGCCGAAGCTCACCGGTGAATTCGGTCACCGGTTCCGAAGGCCGCGTGAGTCGCGGATCGCCGTACTTGAGGATGTCGCGAACCAACGTCCTTCCTCCTTGCCGCGAAATCTCCCTTGATGGGAAATCCCACTGCGATCGTTCGGATCGCATGGGGTATCCCGAGGTCCAAGTCGCCACTTTTACCCCACATTCGGCTTCATTGTCAACGGGCCCGCGCGCCTCCAATGTCCATGGTAAGGAAAGCGTCGCTCCCCATGGGTCACGCCAGCAGGCGCATGCATCGCCTCCCTCGCACCCGCGGAGGATCGAGCGACCTTCGCCCGTTCCGAGCAGAGGAGCCACTTGCGCCATTCTTGACTTTTCCCCGACGCGGAGTAGAATCGCCCGTGATGCGACAGACCAGGTCTTGGTGCAGAAGGGCGAACGCGATGGGAATCCTGCTGCTCGTGAGCCTCCACAGTGGAGGACTCGCGCAGACGACCGAAGAGTTGATCGCCAATCTCCAGAGCCCGCTCGCGAAGACGCGCTTGGAGGCCGCGCGAAAACTCGGTGAGCGCCGACAGCGCGAAGCCGCTGAGCCTTTGGCGCGCGTTCTTCGGACCGATGCCCGCGCCGATGTGCGTCGAGAAGCAGCGCGCGCTCTCGGCCTCATCAAGGACGAAGCGACCATACCCGCGCTACTGGCCGCCCTCGCGGATGCCAACCGCGATGTGCGTCGCGCGGCGATCCTCGCCTTGGTCAGCTTCTACATCGAGACGAACATCGAGTTCATCACGGCCGAGCGCCGCGGCTGGCAGATCTTGAATCCCTTCTTGAGCACATACGAAGCGACCCTCGTGGAGCCAGAGACGAGCGTGGATGAGCGGATCATTCAGGGTCTTCTGCGCGTCGCTCAGAGCGATGGGGATCTCGGCGTGCGTTACGCGGCTATCCGCGCGCTGGGCGTGCTCCGCGCTACGACAATTGTTCCCCAACTCGGCCGACTGTTCGTCGGCCACAGCGCTCTTCGGGTCGAGATCCTGAAGACATTCATGAAGCTCGGCGATCCCAGCGCCGGACCCTACATCATCCCCTTCCTCAACGATTCCGATGCTGCTGTGCGAAAGTCAGCCCTCATTGCCGTCGGGCTCTTGCGCGTCACGGAAGCCGTGCCGAAGCTCATCGAGGTGTTCGAGCGCCCGCGGGATGAGGAGACAGCGCGCTTAGCTCTGGAAGCGCTGGCGCTCATTGGAGATCGCGCCGCCGAGAAGATTTTCCTCCAGAATCTCGAACACCCGCTTCCTGAACGGCGTCGGTTCGCCGCCGAAGGGTTGGGGCGACTCGGCGACACGGCCTACGTCGAACGCATCTCGCGCCTGCGGTTGCAAGAGCGAGATCGCAGCGCGCAACTGGCCCAAGCCTTCGCTCTGTATCGGCTGGGCCGACGGGAATTCTTGGAGGCGATCTTCCAAGAACTCGATGGGGGGCATCACGCGCAAGCGGCCGCCTATCTGCTTGAAGTCGAACCGCAAGACCTCTACCCCTTCCTCCAGCGCGGCAGTCCGCGGGCGCGGCGCGCGGTCACAGAAGCTCTCGGGCGCACCGGCTCCCGTGAAGCCATTGAACATCTCAGGCCGTTGCTCCGCGCCGAAGACCCGGATCTGGTGAACGCTGCCAATCTCGCCATCCAACGCATCGAGCGCCGAGAGCGTGCGAAATCGGTTTCGCCTGAGCCCCGTACGCGTCCCCGACGCGTGGGAAAGCCGAATGCAAGCTCGTAAGGCGAGGCTCCTCGAAGAGGAGCGCTCGAATTCGGTCTGGAATGAGCGACGCGAACTCGCGCGGAGACGCATCTCATTGAAGTGGGCGTGCGAAGTCAGCATTCGCGGTTGACGGTCCGACGCGGATGAAGCGCACACCTCATCAGCAGCCCTTATCGAACCCATAAAATCTCCTCGTTCGACTTTTTCCCGAAGGATCGGTTACAATCTCCGCGGGCGTGAATTTCGACGCTAAGGAGGGAAGCTATGCGGAGAGAAATTTTCTCTCGCCTTATCATCCTCATCGCTCTCGGACTCTCGACGGCCACCACCGGTGCGCAAGAGCTGACGGCAACCATCTTCGGCCGCGTGACGGATCCGACGGGGGCCGTCGTTCCTGGCGTTGAGGTCGTGGTGAAAAACATGGACACGGGGCTCTCGCGCAGCGTGCGCACGGATGCCGAGGGGAACTACGTGGTGACGTATCTGCCGATCGGAAGATACCAACTCACGGTCGAAGCTCCGGGATTCAAGCGCTTCGTGCGGGAGAACATCGTCTTGTCGGTTAATGACCGCGTCGCCCTCAACGTGACGCTGCAACTGGGAGAGATTCAAGAGACGGTCACCGTCACCGCAGAAGAGGTGCTCGTTCAGCAAAGTCCCACCATCAGTGGACTCGTCTCTGGCCGACAGATGACCGAGCTGCCCCTGAACAACCGAAACTTCGTGCAGTTGACGTATCTGGTGCCAGGCGTCTCCTCGGCCTTACCGAGTCAGGTGGGCTTTGGCGGACTCACCACGATTTCGATCTCCGTCAGTGGGAGCCGCACCAGCGGCATCAACTGGCTTGTGGACGGCGGGCGTAACGTGGACACGGGATCGAATCTGACGCTCTTCAATTATCCCAGCGTGGATGCCGTGGCGGAGTTTCGCATCCTCACCAACGTCTACAGCGCGGAGTTCGGGCGCAATGCCGGAGGTGTTGTGAACATCATCACCAAGTCGGGGACGCGGGAGTTTCATGGCGGCGCCTATCACTTCCTGCGCAATGATGTGATCGCGGCGCGCGAGCCGTTTCGGTTCACCCCGCCCATCGTGGGGCGCACGAGCTTGAAGCCACCGCTGCGCTATAACAACTTCGGGTGGAACATCGGCGGGCCGGTCACGCTCTTCGGCTACAACAAGCAGCGCGACAAGACGTTCTTCTTCTTCTCGCAGGAGTTCCGCCGCATTCGGGAATTCACGACGCCGCGAACGACCGTCCCGACGGCCGCCATGCGTCGAGGGGATTTCTCAGGTTTTCCGGCCATCCGAGATCCGCGGACGGGGCAGCCCTTCCCCGGGAATATCATTCCCCCGGATCGCATTGATCCCAACGCTCGGATCATCGTGGAGCAACTCTTCCCCCTCCCCAACGCAGCCGCAGAAGGAGACCCACGCTTCTACCGTCCCACGTTGGCGCAGCCGGTCAATTTCCGCCAAGAGCTGTGGCGCGTGGATCACACGTTCACGCCCAACTTCCGCATGTGGGTGCGGTACATCCGGGACATCTTCTCGCGCATAGAGCCAGGGGGATTGTTCAACGCCATCCTCTTGCCGGATGTCGCGACGACGGCCACCGATACGCCGGCTGTCAACTTCAAAGTGGCGGCCACGCGCGTCCATGGAGCGCGAGCCGTGAGCGAATTCGCCTATGACTTCTCCCGCAACCAGATCATCAGCGACATCATCGGGCGCGGCAAGCGCAGCGTTCTGGGCTTGAGGATCCCTGAGATCTTCCCCGGCAATCGCGATCTCGTGCCCAACATCTCCATCTCCGGTTTCGCGACGATCAGCTTCTTCGGCCCCTATCGGAACGGGAATCCCAGCCACTCGTTCACCTACAACTTCACCTACACGACGGGGAGGCACACGTTCAAGACCGGCGCCTTCGTGGCGACAGAGCGGAAGTTCGAGAACGCTGGCAGCAATCCCGTGGACGGTTCGTTCACGTTCGAGGGGCGCTTCACGGGCAACGCGTTTGCTGATTTCCTGCTCGGCCTCGCGACGACGTACACTGAGGATCAGGTGGACGTGAATTTGGACCTCCGATACAACACCTACGAGTTCTACGTGCAGGACAGTTGGAAGGTGCGGCCGAACCTGACGCTCGACTTCGGCGTTCGCTTCTCGATGTTCGGTAATCCGGTGGAGAAGAACAATCTCCTGCAGACGTTCCGACCCGATCTCTACCGTCCGGAGCGCGCCGTGCGGTTGGATTCGCGCGGCTTCATCATTCCGGGCAGTGGAGATCGCTTCAACGGGATGATCTTCGCCGGGGAGAACTCTCCCTTCGGGCGACGTGTGCAGGAGAACAACTTCGACCTCGTGGGCCCACGCTTCGGTTTCGCGTGGGATCCGTCCGGACGCGGGAAGGCTGTCTTGCGCGGCGGATATGGCATCTACTACGATCGCTCGCTGACGGGGATCACGCTGCAGAACGGGTTCGTCAATCCCAAGGCGAACCAGCGCGTGACTATTGACAATGCGTTGCTCAGCAATCCGGCGGCCGGGGTCACTCGCGACACGATCCTGCCCATCAGCTTGCTCACGACGGGCTTCCCCTTCCGCGCGCCGACCATGCAGCAGTGGAACCTGAGCTATCAGCGGGAGATCTTCCCCCAGACGCTCTTCGAGATCGGCTACGTGGGCTCGGGTGGCAACAATCTCCTGCGGCTGATCAACATCAATCAACCGCGTCCTCTGGAGGCCAACAGAGTGGGCGGCGTCGTCAACCTGGTGCGTCCCTATCTCGGATACGCGCTCATTCAGGAGCGTCAGACGACGGGCATCTCGCGCTATCACTCGCTGCAGATGTCCATTCAGAAGCGCATGAGCCGGGGGTTCCAGATCGGCGGGGTCTACACCTGGGGCAAGAACATGACTAATGCTTCGACGGATCGTTCCGATGCCCCGCAGGATTCGCTCAACATCCGCGCCGAGCGCGCGCCATCTTCGTTCCAGCGGCAGCACGTGCTGACGATCAGCTACATCTGGGAATTACCCGCCTTACGAGAAGCCCATCCGGCCGTGCGTGCTATTCTGGGCGGCTGGCAGCTCTCGGGCATCACCACCTTCTGGAGCGGTCTGCCCTTCACCGTCGTGCAGTCCGGAGACACGCTGCTGGTTGGGCCGTTCCCCGCTGGTGGGACGACGCGTCCGGATCTGATCGCGAATCCGCGCTTGCCGAAGGGTCAGCGCACCGCTGCTCGGTGGTTCAACACCGATGCCTTCCGGCGCGCGACGACGACCTTCGGGACTGCGGGACGCAACATCATTCGCGCGGCTGGCGTCAACAACTGGGACATTAGCCTCATGAAGAACTTCGCGCTCACCGAGCAAGTGCGGCTGCAGTTCCGCGCTGAGTTCTTCAACGCCTTCAATCACACGCAACTGGGGACGCCGGGCGCGACCTTGGGCGTCGCCGGATTTGGCTCCATCAGCAGCGCGCGCGATCCGCGCATCATCCAGTTCGGCTTGAAGCTCTCCTTCTGACCGACGATGGGGCTCCGGGGCGCATGCGCCCGGAGCCCCTTTTCGCCTGCGAATTCTCGAAAGCGCGGCGGGCGTAAGCTTTCAAGCGGAGACCTCGCGCAATCGGCCTGTCTTCACGTCGTAGATGAAGCCGCGCAAGACGAAGTGCGCGGGGATCCAAGGATGCGATCGCACCTTCTCGATCTGCTCCCGCACGTTCGCCTCCAGATCGCGGAAAGCGAAAAAGTGCGCGGGAGCGACGACGGCCGTTCCCTTCTCGCGTCGGAGGTGCTCCAAGAGGTCTTCACCCGCAAACGTGAGCATGCCACAATCCGTGTGCTCAATGATCATCGGCTCTTGCGTCCCCAACAGATGATGCGAGATGAGCACCGAGCGCAGGACATCTTCGGTCACGATCCCGCCAGCATGACGAAAGACATGCGCGTCACGGGGCCCTAAGCCCGAGATCAGACGATCAATCGAGCATCCGTTCAGGTGAGCGCGATCGGCTTGCGAACAGGTGGAGCCGGAAGTTCCCTGCACACGAACTGCGCGGCGTAGGCTTCGCTGGCTCTCAGGGCCTCATCTATGGCGCTCATGCTGGACCCCCTTGTGCGCCGCTGACATTCGGCGAAGCTCGGACGCTTCGGCGCGTAGCCTCGCGAGCGTTTGATCTCGAGCTTCAATACCGGGGCATGCTCGGATCCACTTCGACGGCCCAACGATCAATCCCCCCTTTGAGGTTCTTGATCCGCCGGAAGCCCGCGTTGTAGAGGAATCGAAGGACCTGCGCGCTACGCCCCCCCGTCCTGCAGTAGACGACGATCTCGTCGGTCGTCGGCAGCTCGTGCAGGCTCGCCGGAATCCGGTTCATCGGGATGAGCGTCGCCCCCGGCAGATGCGCGATTTGCCATTCGTGAGGCTCGCGGACATCGAGCAAGAAGATGGGCTCGCCGCGATCGAGACGTTCTTTCAACTGACGCGGCGTGATCTCCAACTCCTCGGCGAGCACCGGCTCGGGCGTCACGCCGCAGAACTCCTCGTAGTCAATCAGCTCGCGAATCGTCGGACGTTCGCCGCAAATCGGGCACTGCGGATCTTTGCGCACCTTCACCGTGCGGAACTGCATGCGCCAGGCATCGAAGAGCAGAAGCCGGCCGATGAGCGGCTCCCCTCGCCCCAGAATGAGCTTGATCGTCTCATTGGCTTGAATCGCGCCGATGATCCCCGGCAGAACGCCGAGCACGCCGCCCTCGGCGCAACTCGGCACCAGACCCGGTGGCGGAGGCTCTGGATACAAACAGCGGTAGCACGGTCCCCGCTCGGCATAGAAGACCGACGCCTGTCCCTCGAAACGAAAGATGCTCCCATAGACGTTCGGCTTGCCGAGCAGCACGCAGGCATCGTTGACGAGATACCGCGTCGGGAAATTGTCCGTGCCATCCACAATCACATCATAGTCGCGCAAAATGTCGAGCGCATTCGCCGAGGTGAGCCGCATCTCATAGGTCTCAATCTCGATGTGCGGATTGATCGCGTGGAGCCGCTCCTTGGCCTTCTGGAGCTTGGGCTGACCGACGTCATACGTCGTATAGAGGACCTGCCGTTGAAGGTTCGTGAAATCCACGACGTCGAAGTCCACGAGCCCGATCCGTCCGACGCCGGCGGCCGCCAAATACAACGCCAAGGGTGAGCCCAAGCCTCCGGCTCCCACGATCAAGACGCGCGCCGCTTTGAGCCGCCGCTGTCCTTCCATCGTCACTTCCGGCATGATGAGATGGCGGCTGTAGCGCAGAATCTCCTCTGGGCTGAGCCGCACGGCTTCGGCTCGCTCGCCGATCGCCGCAAGTCTGTCCGACCGTCCCCCATCGGAAGACGCGCGCTCGCTCCCTCCGGCCACCGAAGGCACGATGGTGATCTCATCCCCTTCTCTCACCGGCGTCTCCAGCTCCTGCAAATACCGCACGTCTTCATCGTTGACGTACACGTTGACGAAGTGGCGTAGCCGCCCGTCTTCGGTGAAGAGATGCAGCCGCAAGTCGGGATACTGTTCGACCAACTGGGCGAGCGCTTCCCCCACGGTCCGCCCCTCGATCTGAAGCACATCGCTCTCAGCAGCATATCGCCGCAAAGCAGTCGGCAGTGAAATCTTGACCGGCATCGTCTCCTCCTTTCTGCGAGGACGCCATGCGCCCTCGCGCGAGATCATCCGATGAGAATCTCCTCCTGCTCGAACCGCGAACGATCCTCGCGCAATACCCAAGAGTGCACGCTCTCAGAGGCCGCCGCTCGAACCGAGACGATGAGGTAGGAGTACCATGGCCACGCATGTTCAAGATCATAGGCGGACGGGCGCGCCTCAGCATCCGGATGCGAATGGAAGAAGCCGAGGACTTCGCGCCCACGAGCACGCGCCTCGCGTTCGAGCCGCAGCAGTTCTTCCGGGGCGATGGCATAGCGGTTGCGCGGTGAATCCCGTCGCGCATTGGGCGTCAGGCGAATTTCCTCGACGACCTTCGCCTCTCCCTCAACATGTCCGAGCAACACGCCGCAGCCCTCCTCGGGATAGGCGTGCTCCCCATGCCGCTTGATCACCTCCAGTTGTTCGATCGTGAGTCGAATCATAGCTCCTCCCAAAAGCGCTCGCTCAAGTACTTGTCCCCACTGTCGGGGAAGACCGTGACGATAACGCCTCGTCGAAGCGTCCGCGCGATGCGAAGCACACCGGCCAGAGCCGCTCCCGAAGAGACGCCCACCAACATCCCTTCTTCGCGCGCCAAGCGCCGCACCATCGCATATGCCTCTTCGGTCGCCACCTCCAGATTCACGTCCGCCAACGTCTTATCGTAAATGCCCGGTCGAATGGCCGTCGGCATATGCTTCAAGCCCTCGATCCCATGAAACGGCCCATTCGGTTGCACCGATACGAGCGTGATCCCAGGGCACAGCTCGCGCAGACGACGTCCGGCTCCCACGAATGTCCCGCTCGTACCCAAGCCAGCGACAAAATGCGTGATCCGTCCTTCCGTTTGCTCGAAGATCTCCACGCCCGTCGTCTCGTAATGCGCGCGCCAATTGGCCGGATTGTTGTACTGATCGGCGTAGAAGTATCGCTCTGGATGCTCGGCTGCCAAACGCCGCGCCATACGGATCGCTCCATCAGATCCCTCCCGAGGATCGGTGAAGATCAGCTCAGCTCCTAAAGCGCTCAAAATACGCTTTCGCTCCGGCGTCACGTTGGCCGGAATGGCCAGCGTCACCCGATACCCCTTCACCCGCGCGATCCACGCATAGGCGATGCCTGTGTTGCCCGAAGTCGCATCGAGGATGATCTTCTCCGGGGTCAACTGTCCCGTGGCCTCCGCTTCCCGAATGATCCAAAGTCCCGCCCGATCTTTCACCGATCCCCCGGGGTTGTACCACTCCGCTTTGGCGTAAATCTCCACGCCGGAGAATTCACTCGCGATCCGCGACAACCGAAGAAGCGGCGTCCGCCCAACTAGCGACAGCAGATCGGTCGGCCGCTCCCATTCGCGCCAGATCGCCCGATGGCCCTCCAACGCTTTCGAGGCTTCACTCGCTTTCCTTATGGGCGATCCTCGCCACATGTTCGTTCGATGCCCATAAAAAAACCCACCGCCGGAATCTCTCCGGCAGTGGGTTCTTTCAATCCCGATACGGTGTCGCGTCCGGCTCAGCTCACGAACGCCACCGCCGGAGAGCCACTCCTCGGCCAAGGACAACAACACATGACCATCCGGCGGTCATTCCACTCCTTCCTTTGCGAGCTAAGCCTACGCATGCGCCTCATCCCACAGGCCGCGCGAATCGCAAGGCTCAGAATTTTTCACAAGCTCCACCTCTCTGTCAAGCCCCCTCGCGACTTCCATTGAGCCCAGCGGATCAAAGGGACTCCTTCGCGCTCGCTCGCGCGCAAGGAGTCCACTCCCTCACTGAGGGACATTCACGCGCTCGCGCGGCGGCGCGTTTTTGACGTACTTCTCGAACCAGGCGAGCATCTCGTAGATGACGTGCTCGACCGATTCGCGCGCAACATAGCCGTGCGATTCGTACGGGAGCATGACCAAGCGAACTGTCCCCCCGTTGCCGCGAACGGCGTGATACAGGCGCTCGGATTGGATCGGGAACGTCCCGGGATTGTTATCCGCCTCTCCGTGGATGAGCAGCAGAGGCTCGTTGATCTTGTGCGCGGACATGAGCGGCGAGACCTTGATGTAGAGATCGGGCGCTTCCCAAAGCGTGCGCCGTTCGTTTTGGAAGCCGAAAGGCGTCAGCGTGCGATTGTACGCTCCGCTGCGAGCGATACCCGCGCGAAACAGATCTGAATGCGCGAGTAAGTTCGCCGTCATGAAGCCCCCGTAGCTGTGACCGGCGACGCCCACGCGATCGGGATCAGTCACGCCCATCTCGACAGCTTTGCGAATCGCCGCGCGCGCATTCATGACGATTTGATCGAGGAACGTATTGTTGACCGTCTCCGGATCGCCGACCACGGGCATGGCCGCGTTATCCAGCACGGCATACCCGGCCAAGACGAAGAACAGATGCGACGCCCCTTGAATCGTCAAGAACCGATGGGGCGAACCAGCGACCTGGCTGGCGACCGTCGGATCGGTGAACTCGATGGGATACGCCCAGACGACTGTCGGCAAGCGCGTCCCCTCTTTGTAGTCGGGCGGCAGATAGAGGGTGAACGAGAGCTGCACCCCATCTTCGCGCTGGTAGGTGACCAATTGCTTTTTGATCTTCCGAAGCTGCGGCGTCGGATCTGGAAAGCGCGTGAGCGCTCGGAGTGCGACCGTTCCTCCCGCGCGCAGCGTGCGGACGTAATAGTTCGGTGGATCGGTGGACGTCTCCCGGCGCGTGAGTACTTCCGTGCCATCATCCCGCAGCACGGCGATGACCATCTCGTAACTCTGCTCATCGCACCGGAAGAGGCGCTCGGTCGCGAGCGTCTTCAAATTGAACCGATCCAGGAAGGGCCGTTCGCCCTCGGGCGAAGCTCCAGCACCAATCAGGAAGATCCAATCGCCATCCTGTTGAATCACGCGCTGGCCATTAGGCAGCGTGCGAAGAACGGGGGTTCCAGGATCGTTGTACCGATCCTGCACATTGAGGCTCCAGATCAAGCGCGGTACCGCTGTCCGATCATCAGGCGTGATCAGGAAGGTGCGCCGCCACCGGCGATTGCGATCGTAATCGCGCACGAAGGCCCATCCGCCCTTCTCTCCCCATTGAATGCCGGCGAACCGATGTTCGAGCTTCAGCACCTCGATCGGAGGATTGGTGAACGGCGCGCTGAGCATCATCAAGCGATCCCGATGTGGGACGCGCTTGCGCGGATCGCCTTCATCGAGGGCTTCGACCCATACAAGCGTCGCCGGCTCAGTCGGTCGCCAGGCATACTCGCGCGGGCCGGTCGGCACGCCCTCGATCGGCACGTGCTCTTGCAGCGGCAGACTCGCCAGTCTATAGACCATTCGGCCCGAGCGATCCCAGACTTCGACCTCTTTCGGGAACGCCGTATGCGGCACCAAATACGAATAGGGCCGACGCACGCGCGCAACAAGGAGATATTGCCCATTGGGAGAAGGCTCGACCGTTTGAAAGATATCGGGCGAGCCAATGCGCGCAAGGCGCCCAGTATCGCTTTCTACCAGGGCGAGCTGTGCTCTAGCGTAATATTCGAAGAGCACCTCATCATGCGGCGTCCGCAGCAAGTCTTGATAGGTGCGCACCGGGGTGGGACGCCCGGCTCCCTCTTGAACGTTCGGCCCGAGAGGAACAGCAGGCGGCTCCGGCGGCCGTCCTCGCCCCTCCGGGATGAGTTGAATGAGTAACGTGCGACCATCGGGCATCCACTGGAACGGTTCTCCATAGGCGGCGTTGATCTTCGCCTCGACGAGCCGACGAATCCGTCCCGTCGCCGTCTCACCTATCCACAACTCGATCCCATTCTCCAACGTATTCAGGAAGGCGAAGTGTCGTCCATCCGGGCTCCAGCGCGGAATGCTCGGACGCGCGCCCGAGGGGAGCGCGACCTTCATGCTCGTTCCATCAGCGATCTTGACGATCGTGAGCGAGGCGATGTACGGATCGCGATGCGGCCCATTCGTCTTGGGATTGATTCGAAGGCCGGCCAGGCGCAACATCGGCTGCGCCAGATCCGCAATCGGCGGATATCGCACGCCCTCGATAAGCATCATGAAGTCGCGCGTCGGGCTGACGGAGACCTGTGGCGTGACCGGCGCATGAAGCACCTCCAAGATCTCCGGCGGCGGTTTCTTGTACGTCTCCGGCGTCTGCCCGCGCGCAACGCCGAGGAGCCAGAGGCTCAGGCTCACCAACAGCGACAGCACGATCCCCATCACTCGACGATGGGCGAATTGGTTCTTCCACATCATGGCTCACCCCTCCAAGTTTAAAGTCTGCTTGCGCGCTAGGCTCTTTCGAGCCCCATGATTGTATGTTCCCCGATTTCCGAAAGGCAAGGCAGAGCGATAAGGTCTGCTTGTTCGAGCCGCGCCGTCGGCGATCCCACCTCCGCTACGCGCGCGGTGATCTCATCACCGCTTACGACGGCTCCTCGAGCCGCTGGAAAAGCCCCCCCTCTAACTCCTGCTGCATCCACGTCGCATGGGCCGCCCTTCGATCGGCTGCGCGATTCAGGATCCATCCAAGCAGCAGAATGAGCCCGAGAGCCACGATCAACCACTTCGGATGCTTGGAGAGCACATACAGGATGGTGAGGAACACGCCGAAAATCGGCATGGAGAGGAACGCGAGCGTCACCTGCCGCGTCTGGGTCATCTTCGCCGGTTCCTGCGAGAACGGGAACCCACCTCGATAAAACAGGAACGCGATGCCGAGGAAGATGTAGCTGAGCGCAAATCCCAGCACCGCATACAAGAAGGCATGCCACGGTTTCCAGAACCAAGCGAAGGAGGCGCCGATGAGAAGGAAAAGCGGCAAGAGGAGAAAGATGAGAAACGCCTTCCGGACGCCAGCGAAAAAGCGCACGAGGTCTCGCACGGGCGTCACGCGAAAGAGCCACGCCGCCGCATGCTCCTGCGAATAGGGCAAAAGGGCCTGAAAATTCATGATGAGAAGCGGACCAACAAGCAGCGTGAAGAACGCCGTCGAGGGGAATCTCTTGCTCGGAAGGAAGGGATCGGTCAGGCTCTTCTCCGCGATGCCGAGCGCGATGAAGGCGATGGGAAAGCCGAGCGCCGGGTACAGGCGCAGCTTCAGCGCGCGATCCCGTCTGAGCATCCGCCGGATGAGATAGAAGGCAGCACGCTCTTCAGGACTCCTCGCCACGAGCCGTTCGAGAGCGCGCGCGATCCGCCGACGAATCGGGGAACGAGCACGCCATCGTTCGGCCGTCGCCGCGCGCAATCGCGCCAGATGGAACGAATACTCCAAGGAGAAACTCCGCAGGCCCGCGCCGACGAGGACGCCCGTCATGAGCATGCCCCATCCCGCCCAGAGCATATAGTCGCGCTCCCACTGCCCTAGCCCGATCTGCACTAAGCTCGCAAACCATCCCGGCGGCGTCAGAAGGATCGCCCGGCGACTTTCGGCAAGTCCCTCTTGTTCCCAATACGGCATCGCGCGCAGGATCACCTGATAACCGAAGATGACGACGAACGAGAAGACAATCTGCACGTAAACGAGCACGTCCTTGAATCGCTCGTAATTGATGACGCGCAAGAGGGCGCCATACAGGAGCACGATGAGCATCGCCGAGAAGAGGCTGGCTAAAAGCGCTACCGGAAAATACGCGAATGGGAAAGACCGCTTCTCGGCGTCCGAGAACGCACCCAGCAACGCCGGAAAGACATTGAGCGCCGAGCCGATCAGCAGGACGTAAAACAGGAGATTGCTCAATTTCGCCGCGAAATACGTTCGAGAGCTGATCGGCCGATGCCCCAGAATCTCGTAGTCGTCAGGACTGACGATCGTCGCCCCGAATTCGGAGAGGACGATGAAGGCGACCATCAGCATCGAATAGGCGAGGAAGATGAGCGAATAGTGAAACAGCTCGAGCGTTCGAAAGGTGAAGAGCGCGAAGATCAGGCTGAAGATCCCATAGATCAAGCAGGTCATCAGCAAAGGAGAGCGCATGTCCTGACCAGCGGACAAGGCGCTCTGGCGCCGAAAGTCCAAGATCAACGAGACGTGCAACAGATGCCAATACTGGTGGGGATCAATCCCCAAACGGCGCGCCAGCCGCTCCAACCACGCGATCAGCCGAGGACTCATTTTTCCATCCCCAGGACGCTTCGAGCGAACGCTTCCGCCACTTCTTCGATATCCGAACTGTAGGTCAATTGCTTGAAGATATCTTCGAGCGTCCCCTGACGCGTCAGCTCCTTGAGCTGCTCGACCGTCCCATCGGCGACGATCCGCCCCTTGTGAATGATGATCACTCGCGTGCACGTCCGCTCGACGACATCCAAGATGTGCGAACAGTAGAAGATCGTCTTTCCCTCAGCGGCCAAACGCCGAAGCAATTCTTTCAAGAGCAAGGCGCTGTGTGCATCCAGTCCCGTGAGTGGCTCATCGAGAAAGAGCACCTTCGGATTGTGAAGGAGCGCGGCCGAAATGAGCACCTTCTGCTTCATCCCCTTCGAGTAACTGGAGAGCCGTTCGTGCATGAAGGACTCCAGTCCGAACAGTTTCAAGAACTCCTCGATTCGATAATCGAGGACCTCCTCCGAGAGGTGATACAAACGCCCGACAAGTTGCAGGTACTCGTAGGCCGTCAAACTCTCGTATACTCCACCCGTCTCCGGAACATATCCAATGCGCCGCTTCACTTCGATCGGATCCTTCAACAGATCGAGACCGTCAATGACGATCGTGCCATCGGTCGGTCGCAAGATGCCCGTGAGCATTTTCACCGTCGTGCTCTTGCCCGCTCCATTGGGGCCGAGATACCCGACGATCTCTCCCCGGGCGATCGTGAAGGAGATCCGATCCACGGCCAGCACGCCATCGTATCGCTTCGTCAAATCAACGACCTCGATCATCGGTCCGCTCATCTCTCCATGCCTCCCGCAGAGCCCTCGCGCCTTGCCATTCTACCACGTTCGCTCGGAGAGCCAATGGGAGTTCCTCCACGCGACTTTCTGGGTCGCGTCCGATCGCATGCCCGCTGATTCAGAGGAGTCGCATCGGCATGACGACGTAGAGATACCGTCCCTCTTCCCCGAGCGGGCAAAGCCGCGCAGGACTTTGCCCATCCCGAAGGGCGATCTCCACCTCCCCACTCACGACACTCAAGAAATCCAACAGATACTCGACATTGAATGCCACATCTATTGGCTCCCCATCGTATGCGCACAACAATTCTTCCGTAGCTTCCTCGTCCTCGGAGGCCGACCGCGCCGTGAGTACCAGACGCCCTTGGGAGAAACTGAGCCGCACTCCTCGGCTGCGTTCGTCCGCCAAAATAGCCACCCGACGACAGGCTTCGCGAAGACTCTCCGCCGAAACGACAGCTCGCGCTGCTGCTTCCTTCGGGATCACTAATTCGTAATTCGGGAATTGTCCGGTCAGCAACCGAGACACCAACTCCCGTCCTGCCACCCGAAAGTACACGTGGTTCGTATCCGCTGCGAACTCAACGGACGCCTCTTCTTCCGCATGCTCAATAAGCCGACTCAGCTCGCGCATCGTCTTCTTCGGAATTAGGCACGTGTTCCGCGACATCGGTGGCTCAGCCGTCTCCCATAACGCCAACCGGTGTCCATCGGTCGCCACCAACCGCACTCCACCATCCCACCACTCCGTTTGCACTCCCGACAACGCATATCGCATCTCCTCCATCGTCGTCGCGAAGATCACGCGCTCGATCCCCTGTATCCACTTTCCAGCCGAAAGCGCGCGACCTTCCTTCGGGAAAGTCGGGACATCGGGAAAATTCTCCGCCGCGAGTCCAGAGAGCCGAAACCGCGCTCGCCCGCACGTGAGCGTCACGCGCTCCTCCGTCCCTGAAAGCTCGATCGGTTCCTCAGGCAATGCCCGCACGATGTCAAAGAGTTTCCGTGCCGGCAGGCATACAACTCCATCCTCTCCCACTTCCGCCTCGCACTCCAACTGCATGCTCACGTCCAAATCCGTTCCCGTGAGTCGTACCTTTCCTTCCCGCGTTTCCAATCGGACGTATGCCAAGATAGGAATCGTATGCCTTCGCTCAACCACCGTTTGCACGAGTCCAAGCTCCCTCTGAAAGGCCGATTTAACGAGCTGTATGTGCATGGCTGCTTCTCCCTTTCTCTAGAGATCTTTAGAGATCTTTTTAAAAAAAGAAAAGATAGATCCAGTAGTCGTAGTAGGCGCTGTGGAAATGTGGATGACTTTCGGTAAGTCCATTGAATTATTGCGCTTACATGATTTTTGGCTTGTGGAAAATGCTGTGGAAGAACTGTGGACGCCTGTGGAAGAATGCCCACTCCAAGGAGTTTCCACAAATTTCCACAAGCCATCCACAGGTGGGGGATGTGGAAAACCATAGCAAGTCTATTTCAATCTATCAATTAGGCTGTTGATAATCCTGTGGAAATCTTCTCGCTGCTCGTACAGCTCGCTGATCTTGTTGATGCTGTGCAGTACGGTCGTATGATGCTTCCCGCCGAATTCCCGACCGATCTCCGGAAGGCTCGCCTTGGTTAAGCGCTTGCACAGGTACATGGCGATTTGCCTGGGCTCAGCGACCGAGCGCGAATTATTCTTCGATTTCAGATCGGAAACTCTCAGGCCGAAGTAGTCAGCCACCGTCCTTTGAATCAATTCGATCGTGATCGTCTTTTCTTCCTCTTCCTCTACGAGCCCACGAAGTGTCTCTTGAGCAAGCCCGAGGGTGATGGGACGCCCGGTCAGTGACGAATACGCGATCAGGCGAATCAGGGCGCCTTCCAGCTCGCGAATGTTCGATTTGATCTTGCTCGCGATGAAGAGTGCCACATTGTCCGGAAGGGTGATCTTCTCCTGCTCGGCTTTTCGCTTCAGGATCGCGACCTTGGTCTCCAGATCGGGAGGCTGAATATCGGCGATCAGACCCCACTCGAACCGGGAGTGGAGTCGCTCTTCGAGCGTGGGGATCTCGCGTGGGGGACAATCGCTAGTGATGACGATCTGTTTCTGCGCGTCGTAGAGCGCGTTGAACGTATGGAAGAATTCTTCCTGCGTGCGCTCCTTCCCGGCGAGGAATTGGATGTCGTCAATGAGCAACACGTCTATGTTCCGATACCGCTCGCGAAAGGCCAGGGTCTTATCGTAGCGAATAGCGTTGATCAGCTCGTTCATGAAGCGCTCCGAGGAGACATAGGTGAGGCGCAGGTGTTTGTTCTTGGCCCGAATGGCATGGCCAATGGCATGCATGAGATGCGTTTTCCCCAATCCCACGCCGCCATAGATGTAAAGAGGATTATAGGCTCGCGAAGGCGCTTCGGCTACGGCCAAAGCCGCGGCATGTGCAAATTGGTTCGAGGAACCGACGACGAAGGTGTCGAATGTATACCGAGGATTCAACGGCAACTCGACCGGCTCCAGGTCCACAAATCGCGTCGCTGGAGGGACGATCAGATCGCTCTCCTCTCCTTCAAAGAGCGAGAGCCCGACGTGATTCTTCGAGACGTCGTCTTTTGGCGTCCATTCTGGGACTTCTTCTTCTCCCCTGACGAGGAACCTGATCGAGTGATTCTCCAGGCGAAGCTCGGCAAGCGCCTCCTCGATCACATCCATGTAGTTGTCCGTGATCCAGTCTCGGAACATCGCATTGGGCGCTTCGACGATTATCGAGTTCTCTTTCGCCTCGCGAAAAACCAACGGCAAAAACCAGGTGCTGAAGCTATGGTGATTGACCCTCTTCTCTATGGCCGAAAGCAGCGCATCCCAGATCTGGCGTGACATAGGCTCCACTCCTTGTCGAAGTTTTCGCTCCAGCTTTGCGCAGCAAGAGAGAAATCTTGGGGTCGGGCCGACCGCCTCGACCCAATTGAAGGACCGCGAGTAATTTGATTTTTCCACAATTTTTCCACAACCCCAGAAATCGCAGCCTCAAATTCGACTTTAATCATATAAGTGCCTCTATTCTCAATAACTTACCCTGTTGAAAACCCGCCAAAGAGTAGCACAAAATCGCTCGTTTGGCAAGAAAAATCCACAGGTCGCCCAAAAATTTTCTTGACCTGGGAAGGCAGGCCCTATGGCCTTCGTAGCAGCACTTGGCAAAAATCTAGGAGACCGTACGGGAGAAGCGGCCTTCTCCTAGGGGGGGAGAGCATCACGGGCTTGGCCGATAGGCCTGAAGGATTCGGCGTCCTTCCTCACTTTTCGGATCAATCGTGCGCAGATGCTTTCTCCCTTTCATAACCCAAATCGCGGCGATCTCGCCATCTTTCTCGACGGCGTGATAGGTGATCTCCTCGTCTTGGGTCGCCATTGTTTCCTGCTCGTGCCTCTCTTCCATGGCTCATTCCCTCCTTTCGAATCCTCACATTGTGAGCGGGATGGCGTCCTGCGTCAAGCCGCTATCGTGCGGCTTCGACCTCTCCGGCGGCATGGGCCATATGCTCGGGGGACTTCTCTTGCACCTCCGCGAGAGTCGTGATGCTCCCTTCCCACTCGGCGCCTTCGTCCACGCGAAGGATTGGCGTCGAGACATCGCCACGGATGCGCGCCGTATTCAGAAAGTGCACCTTTTTTTTGGCGATGACGTTACCGATGAGCGTTCCGCCGAGAGTGAGGATACCGACTTCGACATCTCCCTCGATGACGCCCTTTTGGCCGACGACCAGCTCTCCGTCGGAGACCACTCTTCCTTTAATCCGTCCATGGAGGTGCAGGACGTCAGAGAATCTCAGATCGCCGATGACCTCCGTCCCTTCGTCGAGGAATCCGCGGACTTCCACAGCGGGCTCTCTTCGGAATCTCATGATGGAGCATCTCCTTTCCGAAGGATGAGCGTGTAGAGACGTTCGAGATCGGTAGCTGAGTAGTATTCGATCTCGATCTTCCCACCGGTAGCCCCGGGGATGATCCGCACCTTTGTTCCCAAGTATCGGCTGAGCCGTTCGGCGGCTGCACGAAGATGCGGATCCAAGGGCGCACGCTCTCTCCGCGCGCGAACCGGCGGCGCTGCGTTCAAACGTCGCACGAGGGCCTCGGTCTCGCGCACGGAGAGTCCTCGAGCGACGATCTCATGAGCCAGCTGCTTTTGGAGTTCGCTCGAAGAAAGCCCGAGAAGGGCTTTCGCATGTCCGAAGGAGATCTTCCCTTCCTCGATCAAAGCTTGGATGTCGCTCGGAAGGCGGAGCAATCGCAACGAATTGGCGATCGAGGTGCGATCGCGGCCAACGCGCCGAGCAAGCTCTTCCTGCGTCAGACCCAGCTGTTCAATGAGCCGCTGATAGGCTTGCGCCTCTTCGATGGGATTGAGGTCTTCGCGTTGAATGTTCTCGATGAGCGAGAGCTCCAGCACCTGCTCCTCGGGGACATCTCGAACGACGGCCGGGACTTTCAGCAGTCCTGCCAACTGAGCTGCTCGCCATCGGCGTTCTCCAGCGATGATCTCATAGCGAAGCCCACGGCGGCGCACGAGGATCGGTTGTACAAGGCCATGAGCGCGGATCGAGTCCGCTAGCTCGCGCAGGCGATCTTCGTTATAGCGCGTGCGGGGTTGGTGCGGGTTCGGATCAATGAGGTCAATGTCCAACTCGGTGATCTGCTCCGTCGTCGCTGTCTCACCAAGGAGCGCTTCAAGTCCCCTGCCGAGTGCCTTTCGCGTCATGATTGAGAACCTCCAGAGCGAGATTTCGATAACTCTCCGCTCCACGGGAGCGATCGTCATAGAGGATGATGGGTTTGCCGTGACTCGGGGCTTCGGCCAAGCGCACATTGCGCGGGATGACCGTTTGAAAGACCTGCGAGCCGAGAAAATCCCTGAGATCGGCCATGACTTGATGGGAGAGGTTTGTCCGCTCGTCGTGCATCGTGAGGAGGAACCCCTCGATTTGAAGGCGGGGATTGAACTGCCGTCGGATGCGGACAAGCGTATCCCACAATTCCGAGACGCCTTCCAATGCGTAATATTCGCACTGGATGGGCACGAGCACCGAATCGGCGGCGGTCAAGGCATTGAGCGTGAGGAGTCCGAGCGAGGGCGGGCAGTCAATGAAGATGAAGTCGTACTGATCTCGGATGGGATCTAGAGCGTCGCGAAGACGGTATTCGCGTCGCTCTAAGTCCACAAGCTCGACTTCGGCGCCGGTGAGATTGCGTTCCGATGGCACGAGCCAAAGCGTAGGGATTTCCGTCGGATGGATGAGGTTGGCGATGGGCTCGCCGAAGATAAGGGCATGATAGACCGATTTCCGGATGGTACCTCGTCGAAGTCCGAGCCCGGATGTGGCATTGGCCTGGGGGTCGAAATCCACAAGCAGCACGCGCCGTTCCAAGGCAGCTAGGGCAGCCGAGAGATTAACGGCCGTCGTGGTCTTGCCCACGCCTCCCTTTTGATTCGCGATGGCGATCGTGCGACCCATCGTCGCGTCGGCGTGAAGATAGCACAAAATAGCGAGGTTGAAAAGCCGAATTTTCTGTTCCACGTGGAACCGTGCGCGGCTGGCGTTCCACGTGAAACCCCTCAAGGAGTCGACTGTTCAAGGAGAAGCATGCGCCGTTTGTGAGCATAGGGGATGGGGAGAGAGCGCCAGGTCCATCTGGGACCAGCATGACGCCTGACGGTTCGCTCCAAATCGCTCCCCCCAAGGAGGAGGACCTGCCGACATGCTTCAGCGAAAGCCAGAAGTTCCGGGACTCGCTCCGCCATACGCTCAAGCGCTCGACAAAGGAGCGCGTCGAAATCCCGACGCTCATAAGCCTGGAATCGTTCGCAAACGACCTCGACGTTCTCCAGACCGAGTCGGCGGATTGCTTCCGAGAGGAAGATGGCGCGCCGTCGGTCCTTCTCAATCAAAATCACCTCCATGTCTGGCCGCACCACCGCCAAGGGAATCCCAGGAAATCCCCCTCCCGATCCCACGTCGGCGATCCGCCGAACCGAAGGGAGTAGGAATTCCCCTACGTACAGCGACTCCACATAGTGAAATCGAGCCGCTTCCTCGGGCTCGGTGATCCGCGTGAGATTGATCCGCTCGTTCCAATGAAGCAAGAGTTCGTAGTGCTCGCCAAGCTTGTGACAGAGCGCTGCTGAGAGGGAGAGACCAAATCGCTCCGCCCACGCGAGCGCGTGAGCGCAAAACTCTTCCCGTTTACGCCCGGGCTTGCTCACGCCGTGATCGCAGCTCAAGATAGATGTTCAAGAGCGTCAAAGCCGCAGGCGTCATGCCCGGAATTCGACGCGCTTGTCCGAGCGTCCGAGGCCGAATCCGCGTCAGCTTCTCCACAACCTCCCGCGAGAGCCCCGAGATCTGACTGAAATCCAAGTCTTCAGGGATCACCCGCGTCTCCATCCGCTCGAGCTTCTCCGCCAACTGATACTGGCTCTCGATGTATCCGGCATATTTCAAATCGTTCACTGCCACTCGAAGCGCTTCTCGATCTGTGTGCTCCCGCAATCCTTCGGACAAAAGAATCGCGACGTGTTCGGCTTCGACCTCGGGACGACAGACGAGCTTCGCCAAAAGCGTCGGTTCATTCAGCCGAATTCCCGTTACCTCACTGAAACGTTGGAAACCCGGTGTCTCACTCTTGATCTTCGTATTCCAGAAGTATCGCTTCAGCGTTTCTATGCTCTCCCGCTTTTTCGAAAATTCGATATAGCGATCTCCGCTTATCATGCCTATGCGATAGCCAATTTCTGTGAGTCTCATATCGGCATTGTCGTGTCGAAGAAGCAGGCGCAATTCCGCTCGCGATGTGAACATGCGGTATGGCTCGTCTACTCCTTTCGTCACCAGATCATCAATGAGGATGCCGATATAGGCCTGGGAACGGCTGAGCACCAGAGGGTCTTCGCCGCGGACGCGCAATGCGGCATTGATTCCAGCCATAATGCCTTGAGCAGCAGCCTCTTCATATCCGGTCGTCCCGTTGATCTGGCCGGCATGGAAGAGGCCGCGAATGCGCTTGGTCTCCAGCCAAGGATGAAGTTCGGTCGGATCCACAAAGTCGTACTCGATGGCGTAAGCCGGGCGGATGAACTTCGCGCGTTCTAGTCCGGGGATCGTTCGCACGAATTCTAGTTGCACTTCGACGGGCATGCTGGAGGAGATGCCGTTTGGATAGATCTCGTCGGTGTAATAGCCTTCGGGCTCGAGGAAGATCTGATGCCGCTCCTTATCGGGGAACTTCACGATCTTGTCCTCGATGGAGGGACAGTAGCGGGGACCGATGCCGTGGATTTGTCCGCTGTAGAGGGCCGACTTCTCGAGATTCCGGCGAATGACCTCGTGGGATTTCGGGGTCGTGTAGACGATGAAGCAGTCAATGAGCGGTTGCGTGATGGCGCGCGTGGTGAAGGAGAACGGCTGCGGAGGATCATCGCTCGGTTGGCGTTCGGCTTGGGAGAAGTCGATCGTCCGACCGTCGAGGCGTGGTGGGGTGCCTGTCTTCAAGCGCCCGATGCGGAAGCCGATTCGGCGCAGGGTCTCGGCCAGCTGCAGCGAGGGCTTTTCGCTCAAGCGTCCGGCGGGAAAAGTCAATCGCCCGATGTGGATGAGGCCGCGCAAGAACGTCCCGGTTGTGAGGACGACGGCGCGAGCTGCTAGGGCGCGTCCGTCGGCTAAGAGGACGCCGTAGATTTCTCGACCATCGGTGAGCAAGTCGGCGACTTCACCCTCGATGATCGAAAGGCCTGGGGTTTGGCGCAGTTGCCGTTGCATTTCCTGACGGTATACGGTCCGATCGCATTGAGCGCGGGGGGATTGGACGGCTGGGCCGCGGCTACGGTTGAGGACGCGGAAATGGATACCGATGCGATCGGTGACCACGCCCATGAGGCCCCCGAGGGCATCAATCTCGCGCACGAGGTGGCCTTTGGCGATACCGCCAATAGCTGGGTTGCAGGACATTTGAGCGATCAACTCCGTCGAGAGCGTGACGAGAGCGGTTCGGCACCCCATGCGAGCGGCCGCGTGAGCGGCTTCGCAGCCAGCATGTCCGCCGCCGACGACGATCACATCGAAGCGATCGGTGAAGTTCACGGCCTTCATTTCCCAATGCAAAAAGTCGAGAAGATTTGATCGAGGATATCTTCGATCGTCACCTCGCCCGTGATCTCCCCCAAATGGCGCAACGCGTCGTGCAATCCCACGAGCGCGACCTCTTCCGAGTATCCCTCCTCGAGCGCGCGGTGCGCCTCTCGCAGGCGCTCGCACGCTGCGACGATCAACCGGTGATGGCGCGCATTAGTGAGTATAACATCCTCGGGCTGAAACGCGCTACCGGACGTGATGATCTCCAGGATCCGCTGTCGCAACTCGTCCAGTCTTTGACCCGTCAGCGCAGAGACGCGGCAGAGCGGAGCAGTGGCCTCGAGCGCTCGAACCGATTGGGGATCCAGCCGTTCGGGAAGATCGCATTTGTTGATGGCGATGAGTCGTGGGACCGATGCGGTCGCCTCCAGGACTGCGCGATCATCCGCATCGAGGGGTTGCGAGCCATCTAGGACGACGAGCACGAGATCGGCGTCGGCGATAGCCTGTCGGCTGCGTTCGATCCCCAATCGCTCCACTCGATCGCTCGCCTCGCGCAAGCCCGCCGTGTCTACTAGGTGCACGGGGACGCCCGCGATCGAGGCCGTCTCAATGAGCATGTCGCGCGTCGTGCCTGGGATCTCGGTCACGATGGCGCGCTCGCGTTCCAAGAGGCGGTTGAAGAGGCTCGATTTCCCGACGTTCGGCTTTCCCACGATGGCCACATGGATGCCTTCGCGGACGATGCGTCCGGTGCGGTATTGAGCGGCGATAGCGTCCAGTTCGGCGATCGCGCCCTCGAGCCGCGCCATGAGAGCGGAGCGGCTCTCAGTCATAACGTCGTCCTCGACGAATTCGACGGCCGTCTCCATCTGCACGATCGCGTCCACGAGGGCTTGTCGAATGGGATGGAGGCGTCGGGAGAGGCTCCCCTGCATCTGCCGCAAAGCGACGCGGGCTTGGGTGATGGTTTGCGCTTCGATGAGATCGCGGATCGCTTCAGCTTGGACGAGGTCGAGGCGCCCATTGAGGAACGCGCGGAGGGTGAACTCTCCCGGTCCAGCAGCGCGCGCCCCGCGTTCGAGCACGAGCTCCAGGACGCGTCGCAGCACGACGGGGCTTCCGTGACAACTCAGCTCGACGAGGTCTTCTCCCGTGTAACTGTGCGGTCCTGGAAAGAAGGTGACGATGGCCTCATCCACGAGGTCGCCCGTATGGGGATCGCGAATCTCGCCGAAGGTCGCCCGGCGCGGCGAGAGGTCTGCGCTCTCGCTCTTGGGATGAAAGATCATTCGCGCGATCTCTCGCGCCGCGGGACCGCTCAAGCGGATGACGCCGATGCCGCTGCGTCCGGGCGGCGTCGAGATCGCGGCGATTGTGTCCTCAGATGGGTACATAGGCCTTCTCCTCACGCGCCCGTAAGGATATTTTGTCCTCGGGCAGGGAAGACACGCAAAACGTCACTTGCGCCCCCCACGCTCGGAAGGGGGCGGGCTTTATAATGACGCAGACGCGCTGAGGGCAATTCGACGAAAGGGATCAGCTTTTGGTCGCGACCTGAGGCTTCTTATCTCGCCGTGTCGTCTCGGCAGCTTCAGTGGGGGGTGGGAGTGCGCCGAGTGCCCGATTGATGAGAAGCTGCTGGCCGATGCCCACCAAGTTGCTGAACATCCAGTAAAGAACGAGTCCGCTCGGCGCTCGCCAGAAGAAGAGGTAGGTGAGCAGGATGGGCATCAGGTAGGCCATCATGAAGCGTTGGACGCGCTGCGCGGGATCGTTGCTCGGCATGGGCGTCAGAAGCGTCGAGGCGATCATCGAGACGCACATGAGGATCGGCAGAATGTGCCACCGATCGGGCGAGGAGAGATCATCAATCCATCCCACGAAGCGCGCCTGGCGCACATCGAGGCTAACCGTCAGCAAGACGAACATCGCCCAGAAGATCGGCAGTTGCAGCAGCAGCGGCAGACATCCGGCCAGAGGATTCGCCTCCTTCATGAGCCGCAGTTGTTCCATCTGCAGCTCCTGGAGGCGAGGATCATTCTTCTTCAAGCCCTTCATCTTCTCCTGCAATTCGCGCATCTTGGGCTGTAGCGCGCTCGCCTTCCGCATGCGAATGGTGGAGGATCGGCGCAAGGGATAGAAGAAGAGGTTGAGCACGATCGTCACGACGATGATGCCGACGCCGTAGTTGCCCGTGAGCCGATGTACGCCCTGCAGCGCCGGAAGCAGAATCCAGGTGATGAGGGGCTTTACGACCGAGGAGAAGAACCCGTAGTTGATGACCTCTTCGAGCGCTACGCCGCCCAACTGCGCATCGAGCGCCTCCAGGACCTTCGGATCCTTCGGCCCGGCGAACACCGTGTACTCCTGCGGTCCGCTCACCGGAAGCGACAAGGCGACGAACCGACGCGTGATCTCTTCCTCCTCGATTGTCTCCTTTCGCTCGTGCGTGGAGAAACTCACCCCTGCAGCGGGAGTCTTGGGGATAGCGACCAAAGCGAAGTAGTTGTCCTCAACGCCGGCCCAAGTGATCGGGCCTTGAGGGGATTCCTTAGACGCTTTCTCAGCCGGGACGCGCACGGTCTCTTCGCGCGCGCGCACGATAGCGATCGGCGGGGTCTTCGTGTAGGTATCGCTCCGCTTAATGCTCTGATCGCCGAAGTTCGGCCCGAGGACGAGAGAAAGATCAAGCGGGCGTCCCTCGCGGTACGCCGAGATTGAGAGGCGAAAATCATATCGGTCGCCGAAAAACGTGAATGCTTTCTGGACTCGAAGCCCACGCCCCGGATCCTCATAAGTGAAGGTGAGCGCGCGCGTCTCGCCTTTTCCAATGCGGAGCACGGTCTCTTCGGACGAGAGGGCGTAGGTGGCCTCTTGCAATTGGCGATCGAGCGCAGCCTCTTGGCTTCGCAGGGCGAACGGGCGGCCCAGTTTCTCAACGACATCGCGCTCTTGAGGGATCAACTCGAGCGGCCGCCGATCGTCGCCGAGCAGAGGTTGTCCATTTGGTCGGTGATGAATGTTCCAGCTTCGCGCGACGGCGCCTCGATTCGTGAAGATGGCCGTCCAAAAGGGCGTCTCAATGCGAATCTCTCGTTCCGGAATGTTCGCGATCGGCGCGGCGGCCGGAGGTTCTGTCGGCACCGCACGCTTTTCTTCCACGCGTGCCGGCGGTTGCGGTTTCTTCTCGGGCATCGTCGGTTGCGGCGGCGGTGGCGCGAAGAAGTAGTACCAGATGGCCAAGATCGCCGTCGAGAGGACAAACGCTAACAGCACGCGCTTTTCCATCGAAGCTCACCTCGAGTGGGACAGGAGTTCCCTCGTCTCGCGCGACCAGTGGGGGACCGGATCATAGCCCCCCGGATGGAAGGGATGGCAGCGGAGCAGTCGTCGGAATCCCATCCAGGCCCCGCGCCAGAAACCAAAGCGCGCGATGGCTTCAGCCGTGTACTCCGAACACGTCGGGATGAAGCGGCACGCGGGGGGCAGCATCGGCGAGATGCCGAATTTGTAGGCCTTGAGCAAGAAAATGGCGATCCATTTCATAGCGCGATCGGCGAGGGAGCAAGCGTGACCTCGGCATATCGTGAGCGAAGGGACTCACGTCCCAGCTCTGCGCAGGAAGACGTTTCCGGCGGGGGCATCGCCCTCGGACTCGGCGTTTCGCTCCTGCGCTCGCGCAGGTTTCGGGTCACGCGCTCGATGAATCGGAGAAACTCGGCTTCGACGGCCCAATAGTCGGCTTCGCGAATGGCCTCCTTCACATTCACCACGAGGTCGAGTGGGCAGGGGAGTCGTCCTTTGTTCTTGCGGAAGACCTCCCGAATCAGGCGCTTGGCTCGATTCCGACGCACGGCCTTGCCGATCTTTCGCGAGACGGCGATGCCCAATCGAGATCGCGGCTCTTCGCTCATACGCGCGAAGATGGTGAATAGCGGTGAGCTGTAGCGCTTGCCTTCAGTATAGACCTTCAGGAAATCCCGTCGCCTCTGCAAACGCTCCGACTTTCGGAATCGCTCATCCGGCATGCGCTCCCTATCCTCGACCAAGGGTCGCGTCACGGCGCGAGCGCTCTCCCTTCAATAATGCTCCGGCGTGAGTCGGTATCGTCCCTTTCGCCGCCGCCGTTGCAAGACCTTTCGCCCGGCTTTCGTGCTCATTCGCGCTCGGAATCCATGGGTCTTAGCTCGGCGCCGATTGTTCGGTTGGTACGTGCGCTTCATCGCGTGTTTTCCCCCTCAGGACCATCGCATCGCCAAGTCTCCAAAGTCCAAGAGAATACTCGAATTCCGGCGGAGTGTCAACCGAGCGCGCCGATCGGCGCGCTCTTTCCCGAAGGACGTGTTGGTGCGCTCCGGCAGCAGGATATGTCGTCCTCGTGCGCATCGTCTTCAAAGCGCGCTCCGATTCGCGAGGCGAGAGGGAGGGGGAAGATTGATTTCGCGCGCGGGACTAGCATACAATAGCCGAGCGATTTTCCACGCGATGAGTGAGGAGGAGGAGATGAGAAACGCAGCGTCTGGCCTCTTGCCGCGCTTGCGGTGGGGGTCGTCGTGAATGGAGAAACTCGACCGCCTCAGGTGGGAGGCCGGGCTAGCGATTGAAGCATTCGGCGTACGCGTGGGCATTCGCGCAAACCATGCGCGCGCGTTGGAATGTGTCCGGTCACTTTTGCCTCCGGGGTGGAAGCTGGCGCGCACGCCAGTGGTGGAGCATTTGTATTCGCTCATTCTGCAAGAGGCGCAGGCGGAGGGGCGCGTGCGTCGGTATCATCTCGTCTATTCGGGAATAACGCGTTTGGCGCGGACGTTCGATTTGGAAGAAGCGCTGCGCTTCTTTGAATTGGACCTGCATTTCTACATCGCCGAAGCCGCGCCGCGGCATATCTTTGTGCATGCGGGAGTGATCGGATGGCGAGGCCGAGCGCTCCTTTTGCCGGGGCCGCGAGGGAGCGGAAAGAGTCATCTGGTCGCGGCGCTTGTGCGGGCTGGAGCGAGCTATCTATCCGATCGCTTCGCCGTGCTCGACCGGCGCGGGCGCGTGCATCCCTATCCGGTCCCAATCGAGTTGGCGCGCTCGACCGATGGGAAGCTGGAGAAACATGCGGCGGAGGACCTAGGAGGAGAGACGGCACGTCGTCCACTTCCGATCGGACTCATTGTCTTCACGCGATATCGAGCCGGGGCGCGATGGCGACCGCGCGAGCTTTCACCCGGAGAAGCGGGGGTGGAGTTGCTGCGACATGTGTTCTCCACAGCGTGGATGCCGCAGTTCGTGCTCGGGACGCTCGGCGCGCTCGTCGAGCGCGTTCCCGTCATGAAGAGCGCGCGAGGGGAAGCCGAAGAAGTGGCACACGCGCTGTTGGCTCTTTTGGAGGAAGTGCGATGAAGGAGCGACCCAAAGCGCGGCGCCAGGATTTGATCCAACAAGAGGTGGGGGAGGAACTGCTCATTTACGATCAAAGGCGGCATCGCGCCTTTTGTTTGAATCCGATGGCCGCGCTGGTCTGGCGGCGCGCCAACGGGCGACGCACGATCGCTGCTTTGAGTCGCATCGTCGAGCGCACCTTCAAGGTGCCCGAAGGCGAGTCGATCGTGCGCTTGGCGGTGAACCGGTTGGCGCGAGCGCGCCTTCTGGAGAACTGGCAGCCTTTTCTGAACGACCCGCGCTCGCCATCCCGGCGAGAGGTGATGCGCCAGATCGGACGATGGGGGCTTTCGGCAGGCCTCGCCCTCTTGCTTCCCACGGTCAAAGCCATTCTCGCTCCGACGGCGGCTCAGGCGGCAACGTGCGTCACCCCGGCAGATTGCTCGCGACGGCGTCCAGGACAATGCGGGCAGTTCCCATCCCTGTGCTGTGGAACGCCAGGTTGGAGGTGTCAGCTTAGTATTCTCGATCTCCCTAACCCTCGTCCGATATGTGTATGCTTACCGCCCTTTGGGCCATAGGAGCCACGGCTCACCAGAAGCGCCTAGGGACGAAGACGGTATCGTTGGGCTTGAGTTCTACATCGGGACTGTGGCCGCGGATGATCTTATCGAGGTCGGCGCGCAGGATCTCGACGCTGCCATCGGCCCGTCGGCGTTTGATCTGAATCTTACTCCGCTTGGCGAATTCGCTCGGGCCGCCAGCGTGAATGATGGCCTGTGAGAGCGTGAGTCCAGGGGTATACTCGATGGCTTGCGGCGTTCGGACTTCGCCCGTGAGGAAGACGTATTCTCGAGGCGATTGGACTTCGAGGATGTCGCCGGGCGCGACAAGCGTCGTGTACTTCTCGAGCGTCGTGAGATCCACGGTGAGGGTCGTTGGACGCCCTTCGCTCCACCGCGTGAGCGTGACGCGGCGCGCCGTCGGACGCACGCCCGCGCGCGCTAGGACTTCGATGAGTGGGACGCGCTCGCGCCTGAGGATGAATGGTCCCACCGCTCCCACGTCCCCGAGCAGATAGATAACGTGGCTGCGATACTCCTTGACGGCCACCGTCAGCTCGGGGTTTTCAAAATATCCGTTTCGCAAGAGTCGCCGCAGCTCTTCCTCAATTTCCGCCGTCGTCTTCCCCGCGACCGAGACGCTCCCCAAGTAAGGGAAGAAGATGTGCCCACCCGAGGAGACGCGATACTCGCGCGGCAGTTCGGGATCATTCGCGAGCGTGATCTCCAGCACATCTTCCGGCCCCACGAGATAGATCTCCGTGAGCCGTGACTCGGACGCGTCCATCGGTACGGAGATCGGCTTTCGCGAAGCGGCCTCCTGGTGCCATGGTGCGCTGAAGGTGTGCGGAGAGGAGAAGAGAAGCGCACCGAGCGAGGCGAGCACCCATTGGCGGAGCCTTCTCTCAAGTCGTCGTGCGCGCATGGTCGTTCAAAATCGTCTCGCTGCCGTCCCAGGGATCCATCGGCCCAGGACCACCCCCATTTTAAACCGACTCCGCTCGAAGGAGAAGGGGGTGATCGTCGAACCCCGCTCGTAAAAGATATAGCCGACTTGCACGGCCAGAAGCTCGTGCAGGCGAAACGTGATCTCGGCGCGCGTTCCCACCAACCGATCCGTGCGTCGCACGCCGACGAATTCCCAGAGAGGCACTCCGCCGAAGCTTGAATCGAGGCCGATGGGGACGGGGAAGCTCAGGCGCTGCGCCTCCGCTCCGATCGCCCACGTGAGCCGCGGCCCGATGCGCTGCGTGAGAGTGGCCGAGAGGCCGGCGGTCAGCGCGAAGGCGTTCCCCTCTTCGGGATTGAAGGCCGAGAGTACGGTCGTGCGCATACCGCTTATGGAGAGCGTTAGCCGATGGCCGAATTCGCGTTCCAGAGCGACTGCCAGATATGGACCGAAGAAGTTACGAGCCGCGCGGGGGAAGCGATGGCGGCGCGCGGCCACTTGTACCTCGGCGCGCAGCGTGGGCATTAGGCGACTCCGCAAGGTCGCGCCCACTTGCAGCAATCGTGCGTCGTTCAATCGTGGATCGCGCGCATTCTCGGCCCGACGGGAGTGAGTGCGCCCGATCTCCACGTCGAATTGAAGCGTGTGGCGCGGACGCCAGCGGCGCGCGTACGCGAGGGCGACCGTCAGCGTCGTGTAGTCGAAGAAGAGGTCATCGGGACGAGGGGGACCGGAGAGCTCCACGCGGTTGAGGCCGATGTGGGCGCTCAGGCGATCGCGTTCGGTCACCGCATATTCCGCGCGCACGGCGAGATCGTTCCGCCAGAAGGGCTTCGCGTTGAAGAAGATTTCGCGCCCGGGATCGAATTCGAGCGTGTCGAAGGTCGCCTTCGTCCAATGGTCGCGAACGGCGAGCGTCACCGCTGGCCCCAAGCGCGTCGTGAAATCAACGTCGAGCCGATGCGCCACATTCGACGAGGGCAGCTCTGCGATGCGAAGCACGCGGATGAGCGGAGCGTAAGTCAGGCGGAATCCGCTGCGCAGTGCGGGGACTTCCAGATCCACTCCGGGAGCGATGGCGAAGATGCCGTTTCGCGCGCCGCGCGTCTCCGCGAGGGTGAGGAAATTGCTGTCGCCTTCCAGCCCCACCTCCAACGTGGGACGCAAGAGCGCTCGGCCGAGCACGATCCCCCCGCGCAGATAATCGCGCGCGATGGAGCGGCCGGGCGCGAAGACCGTCACATCGCTTCCCGGCGCCGTCACAGGCAGTGGCTCCAGTTCTTGAGCGGGCTTCTTCGATTCCGGCCGCGTGGCTGAAGGGCTCGATGGCGTTTGCGCGAACGGAGATCCGAGGCGGACCAGGAGAAGGACGACACCAGCGATGGCGAGCTTTCGCATCATACCGTACTCAGGTCGAGCGGGAGCTCTGGTCGCGCTCCGATTCCGAAGCGCTCATGGGAGGCGCTTGACCAACCTGCTCCGAAAAGAGGCGGATCTCCACGAAGCTCGTGCGACGGGGCACGACCATGAGGATCGTCGTCACGGCGATGATCGCAGCGACCTGCCCAAGAGCCAGGAGCGTCAGCATCGGCGTCGCATCTCGAAGCAAGAGGGCGCTCGCGCCCAAACAGAACGTCAGGAGATAGATCGTTCCGACGGCCTCCCGCTCGCTCATCCCCAGCTCCACGAGCCGATGGGACAGATGCGAACGATCGCCTCGATAGATCGGCCGTCCTTCGCGCCATCGAATCCAGATCACCGAAGCCATATCGTAGAGGGGGAGTCCGAGCACGATCACGGGCATGAAGGGGGCGAACCATTCATTGCGGATCTTCTCCTCGGGGGCGACGTAGGAGGCCAGGACCGTGATGACACCGAGGACATATCCGATCAACAAGCTCCCAGCATCCCCGAGGAAGATGCGCGCGGGGGGGAAATTATGTGCGAGGAAGCCCGCCAGCGCGCCGATGAGCGCCGAGAGGAAGAGGCCGATGTAGAATTCCCCAAGCGCTGTTGTGATGAGCCAAAGCAAAAGACTGCAGATGAGAGCGACGCCCGTGGCCAGCCCATCCATGTTGTCGAGCAGATTGAAGGCATTGGTGATGCCGACGATCCACACGAGCGTCGCCAGTGCCGCCAACCATGGATAGGCCTCCAAGAGCGAGACGCGCACGCCCGCCGCCACGATCAATGCTGCGGCTATCGTTTGACCGATCAGCTTCGCCCACGCCGGAAAACGTGGACCAGAGAGGTCATCGGCCAATCCCGTGATGAGGACGACGACCGATCCGGCCAAGATCACCCAGAGCGTCGGGAGCACGAGCGCAAGCGTGTCGAACTTGGCGAGCACTTCAGGAAAGAGCCGACGCGCGAATTCCTGCTGACGCAGCAGCGGCAGAGCGGCGAGATGCCCACCGATCACCGCGAGCAGGGCCAGGAACACGGCGACTCCACCCAGAAGCGGCTTCGGTTCCCGATGCTGCTTATGCGCGCCCGGATAGTCCAAAATGCCGATCGCGAGCGCCACCTTGCGGATCGCCAGGATCAACCCGTTCGAGAGAATGAAGGCGACTCCCACGATGTAGCCATAGGCGAGAAGCTGCTCTCGACTCATGTTGGCCAGCGCATCCTAGCTGGGCTCTGCCCGAAGGCGAAAGCGGCCTCACGACCCGCGCGCGCCGTGTGCAGAGCGCGATCCCGACGAGCTGGTGCGATCACCCGATTCGCGGCGCGGCAGATCGAGAAACAGCGCGATTGGCCGGCTGTAGGCCGGCGTTTTCAATTCTACGCCCAGAAGCGCGGCGAGCGTCGGCGCGATGTCCGTCATATTGACGACCGGAGCGCGAGCGCCCCGTCGCACGCCTCGTCCCCAGAGGATGAGCGAAGCGAACATTTGCGGGCGGTCGGGCAAGTATCCGTGCGTGCCGCGATAATTCGGACGCGCGGGACGAAGGGCTTCACCGCGATAATCTCCTCCCAAGGCGCAGAAATCGGCTCCCTCTAAAAAGAACGCGGCCGTGGGCGCCGCGCCGAGTCGCTCCAGCTCTGCGGCTTCGATCACCCGCAGAAGCGGCGAGCCTGGCCGTTGCACCCATTCCTGGAAAACCCGCCGTATGGTCTCGCGCGCGGCCTCATCCGAAGGATCGCGCAAGATGATCGCAGCCGATCCGCCGTTCGGCCATACGGCTGCGCGCCATTCGACGATGCGCCCCTCCGAATCGAATTTCACCAAGCCCGCTTGCGCGAGCACCACGCCCGGATGAAATTCCCGCTCCACGGGCATGAAGCCGTGATCGGAGACGATCACCACGGTCGTGTTCGCTTCCATCCCCGCGCGTCGAATCGCGTCTAAGATTCGTCCAACGCGCGCATCCTGCTTCTCCAGCTCGGCATACGCCTCTTTCGAATGCGGGCCCGTGCGATGCTGCACGCTGTCCAATTGGATGAGGTGCAACAACAGCAGATGCGGCCGATAGCGCGTGAGCAAATGCACGGCGGCTTCTACGCGCAGATCGTCATCTTCCAAAGCATCGGGCTTCCCCACCGCGCGCAAGATCTCTTCCACGATGCCCGCCGGTCGCGAATGCTGCGCGACGAGCGCCCATGCGGGCGGTCCACCTTGAGCCGCTCGAGGATCGAAGATCTCCGGGATATTGTGATCAATCTCCGCTTCCACTGTGACGGGCCAACTGATAGCCGCCGTGCGACGCCCGGCGCGACGGGCGGCCACCCATAGCGGCTCGCTCCGAATCGCCGAGGCCCACCAATACCACCGACCCGTTTGCGGCGCCGTCGGCTCCTCGAAGATGCGATTGAAGTAGATGCCATGATCGCGCGGACGCGCTCCCGTCACCATCGCCGTGTGCGATGGATACGTCACCGTGGGATACACGCCGATTACGGCGTCGGCAAACGCTCCTTCGTTGCGCAGCCGACGCAGCGTCGGGATCTTCAACCCATAGCGATCCGGATTTCGGTAGTAATCGGGCACCAGGCCGTCAATCGAGATCATGACGACATGGGCTTCCGCAGATTCGGAGGCGACGGATCGCGGCCTGTGGAGAGGAAGCCCGCACACGAGCAGAAGCATGAGCCCGATCGCGAGCGCTCGCCCAAGCCCGCGCTTCCTCCAAAGCCGCGGGAAGAACCACACCCTCGTGCTCTCAAGCGCGGCGTTCGCTCGAGCGCTGATATACGGCTGATGCTGTTTCATCGCGTCCTCCTCTTTCGCTCTCGCGTGATGCGTCGTGCTCCCGGCGACATTCCTACGCCCGTCCTATTTCACCGCAAAAAGGGAGCGGGAGGCAAGCGCGAGGGATCGTCCTTGGGACGCTCATTGCTCATTGGGGGAGGGAAGCGCGACATCCACCCAAATCGGGCGATGATCAGATGCCGTGACTTCTTGAGCGACCCCATGGCCGAGCACGCGCAAATTCTGCACGTAGATCCAATCGAGCGTCATGCGGATGAGCAATCGCTGATACGTCCATGCAGATCCGGGGAGCGCCGGAGAGAATCCGGCGTGTCGCAGCGCGCGATCCAGCGCGCGCCGGTCTCCTCGCGTGAGCGTGTTGAAGTCGCCGAGGATGAGGCGATGAGGCGTCGCCTGTCGAAGTGCGCTTTGAAGAGCGGCCTCGACTTGTCGCACCTTCAGCTCGACGGGCACGAGTGCTTGAACGTGCAAATTGTACAGACGAAGACGCGTGGCGCCGATCGCAATCGTAGCTCCAAGAGCAATGCGGGGCAGGTCATCAGGGCGTCGCTCTTGTGGCAGCACGATGCGCTCGACATCCAGGATAGGATACCGACTGAGGAGAGCGAGCCCGATCTCCCGATCGCCTCTCTTCTTACCGGGGAGATAGACGTAGTTCAGCTCCAGACGTTCGGCCAGAACGCGCGCTTGGCTTGTGCGCGGATCGCGCACGACCTCCTGCAGAGCGAGCACGTCAGCGCGCGAGAGTTCCGGGTGGCTGCGAAAGGTCGCGAGGATCTGCTCCAACTTTCGGCCCAAATGGATGTTGTAGCTGACGATTCGAATCGTCGCGGGCGCCTCGCCCGACCAGCGACTGAATTGCCCGTGCTCTTCGAGCGAAGGGGAGACGCGCCCTTGTCTCCCTCCCTGAGCGACTTCTGCGCTCAGCCAGGTCGGCGGGAGCGACGGGGAAACTGTCGCTTGTCCCCAGAGAAGAATGACGAGCAGCGCCCATCTGCGCATAAGGTCCCCTCGAACCATCCCCTTCATCGAAGCACGGCGGGAAGCGCCGATTCCGTGCGCTTCGTCAGCACTGCGCGGCAATGATAGGGATCCTCCTCCTCTGAGAGCAAGAGCGCGTGATTGGCTAAAATATACTGCCGGCAATTCCCAAAGGGAGGGCACGAAGATGTGGGAGCGAGCACTCCGAGCGGCTCTCGCACTTGGACTCGGTGCGGCCATGGTCCTCGGAGCCCCTATCGCCCGCACATGGAGCACGACATCGTCCGCGCCTCAAGCGTTCGAGAAAGCACCGCAGCGCGGCTTGCGCTGGTGGGGGCGCGTGGATGGACGCGACATCCTCTGCATTCGACGAGGGACCGTATGGGTCATCCATGAAGAGGGCGAGCCGATCGTGGACACCGATTTCCGATTAGAGCGACCGCTGCCGGCCGAACCAGTGACCGTGAGCGTGCGAAAGATCCGAGGGCGCGGGCGCGTCGAAGTTCTCGAGCAACCCTCGCGAGAGAATAATTTCACGGCTCGCATCCTCATCGAAGACAAGAAGAGCGGATCGGATCGGTACGAGATCGAGGTCTTCTGGTGAGATCAGCGGCCTCCAACACGCGCTCGCAAAGCGCGCGAATGTCCTCGACCGAGGGATCACCTTGCACGATGGTGGCGGGTCCGCGAGGCCCCCAGCGCCTCGGGTCCGTGGCGATGAAGAGGGCGATCACAGGAGTCCCGACCGAGGCCGCCAGATGCGTGACTCCGGAATCGTGGCCGACGAAGAGATGGCTGCGCGCGAGGACAGCAGCCAGCTGAGGCAGCGGCGCATTCGTCACTCGAACCAGACGCGGCGATATCCCCGCGCGATCTCCCGCAGCATGAAGTGTCCAAAGTGGCTCGACGACATCGCGATCGGCCGGCCCTTCGATGAGGAGGAACGCGCGATCTGACCGATCGAGGGCTTGAAGGAGCCGAGCGAACCGATCCACCGGCCAACACTTCCGCCGACTGCCGCTCCCAGGGTGAATCGCGATGAGCTGAAGGGAATCGTCGGTCGCTTCGATCCCGAAAGCCCGAAGCATTCGCTCGGCGGCTTCGTGATCCTCCTTCAAAAGGGCGAGGCGCGGGGTGCGATCTTCGGCGGCGATCCCAAGAGGGGCGAGCGTGCTCAGCAGATGATCCACAGCATGCTCGGAACCTTCGGCAGGCGGTCGGCTGCTCGCGATGATCAAACGCGGCGCGCATTCGCCGTGGCCAAGACGGGTGAGCGCTCGCCGGTACGCCTCATCGTTGTGGCCGAACCAGGAGATGATCACGTCGAAACGGCGCAAGTAGGTAGCGAGATCTTCGGGAAGCTCTCCGGTGAAGGCGCGATAGAGACCGAGGGCTTCAATCGAGACTACGCGGCTGATGGGACTGCGTCGTTCGAGCAAGCCGTGAGGGACAAGCGATCCGGCCAATTCCATGTACGCTCCGGGAAAGCGCTGGGCGAGCGCAGCGAGCGCCGGAAGCGTGAACAGGCAATCGCCCAAGGCGCCGACATGGATGATGAGGATTCGCATTCGGCTCCCCGATTGGACCGATCAACGTGCCGCGTAGACGATCTTCCCCCCCGCGATCGTGTAGAGGACTTCGACCTGAGCGATCTCATCCGGTGGAATGGTGAAGATATCGCGAGAGAGGACGACCACATCAGCGAACTTACCGACCTCAATTGATCCCTTCACGGTCTCGGCGAATTCCGCGTAAGCTCCCCAGACGGTGTAGGCTCGGACGGCTTCTTCGACCGTGATCTTCTGCTCGGGGAACCACCCGTTCGGATTCTTCCCATCCAGAGTCTTTCGCGTCACGGCCGCGTAAATGCCCAGCAGGGGATTCAAGGGGGCAACTGGCCAATCCGATCCGAACGTCACGCGCACGCCGGCGTCCAGAAGCGATCGAAAGGCATACGTCGTCTTGCAGCGCTCGCGCCCGATGCGCTTTTCGGCCCAACGGCCATCGTCAATAGCGTGATAGGGCTGCATGGAGGCGATGACGCCGAGTCGCGCCATGCGCGGGATGTCTTGCGGGCGGAGATGTTGCGCGTGCTCGATGCGAAAGCGCCGATCGCGCGGACCGTTCTCGCGGATGACCTCTTCGAAGATGTCGAGCAATAGGGCATTGGCCTTGTCGCCAATAGCGTGAATCGAACATTGGAATCCGGCCCGATCAGCCGCCGCGATCCGCTGCTTCATGATGCCTTCCGGGAACATCTGGCCATGGAGCAAGCCGCTCGTCTGCGGAGCGTCCGTATACGGCTCGAAGAAAAGCGCCGTCGTCGAGCCGAGCGAACCATCAACGAAACCTTTGAAGCCACCGAATCGCAGCCACTCATCGCCAGGGCCTTCGCGAGCGATCACCTCGCGCTGTCGCTCCCATTCCGGAATCGGCGTTCGCGCGTACACGCGCACGGTCAGCTCTCCCCGTTGGCGCGCGCGCCGATACACGGGCCAATGCGCCCATTCGGTGATGTCCTGGATCGAAGTGACGCCGACGCGAGCCGCTTCGCGAAGCGCGGCGCGAAGGGCTTCGTCATATTCGCTGTCGCTCGGCTCCGGGATCACGCGATATACAAGCTCCATGGCCGCATCCTTCAAAATGCCCGTCGGCTCGCCAGTTTGCGGATCGCGCACGATCGTCCCTCCTGGCGGATCCGGCGTCTCGCGCATGATGCCTGCTCGGCGCAGGGCCAGGCTGTTTGCTAATCCCATGTGGCCATCCAATCGCGTGACGAAGACCGGCGTGTTGGGCGTGTGCGGATCAATCCATTCCTTGCGCGGCAGCGGAGCCCCCGGCCACAGCTCGTGATCCCAATTGCCGCCGGTGATCCATCGTCCCGGCGGAAGCGCCTTCGCGCGCTCGGCGATTCGGCGAGCGAACTCCTGCGGATCGCGCGCATCGCGCAGATCCACGCTCAGCAATTGGAATCCGCCGTTCACAAAGTGCGTGTGGTTGTCTATGAATCCGGGAAGCACGAGCCGTCCTCGCACGTCCAAGACATGCGTGCGCGAACCGATCCAGGCGCGCACCGCTTCCGCTGAGCCGACGGCCAGAATGCGCCCTCGACCGATCGCCACGGCCTCCGCGTGCGGTTGCTGGGGATCGCCCGTCCACACCCGCCCTCCCAGCAGGACGAGTTCCGCTTCTTCTCGAAACGCTCCGATATCGGCCATGAGAAGCATCGTAAGCAGCATCATCACAAAGCTCCGCATCAATCCTTCCTCCTCACTCGCTCGGTAGTGTACCCGGAAGGCCCGCGGAGGAACAAGCGCGGACGTTTCGCTGGCGACATCTGTCGCCGAAGGGACCGATTTCTTGACGCGCTCGCCTTCGCCCGAATATACTCACGCCGTCTCGACGGACGACGGAGCGGACGATGCGCAGATTGAACAAACGGTGGATGTTCGTGGGATTCGGGATCATGGCCCTTGCGCTGGCTGTGGGGATCGGCGCTGGGCTCGCGACGCCCTTTCCCGAATTGCATTTGCCGGAGCGAGACGTCCACGCTTCGATCACGATCATGCAGAGCATCCGCGGAGAGTACACCTTTCGCGTCATCTTCACGAACAACACGCGCGTCTTCCTGATGCTCACGGTGGGGATTCTGACCGGGGGCTTACTCTCTTTGGCCGAAATGCTCTTGATCGGATATTTCATCGGGATACTTAGCCAGATCTCATCTCAGCAGGGGACGCCGCTCGTGGTGACGCTGGCTGCGCTGCTGCCGCATGGGATTCCGGAGCTGGCGGCCTTCGCTACGGTCGGCGCGTTGGGCGTGCATTTGGGATTTCGCGTCTACATGGCCGCACGAGGTCAGCATACAGATTGGTGGCAAGAGGTGCGGACTTATGGCAAAGTGGTCATCGTCGCTTACGTGGTGCTGGTCCTCGCGGCGTTGATCGAGGCGTACATCTCCCCCAGCCTCGTCGCCTATTTCATGCGCGTGACGGCTCAATCCCCGTGATCGCGCGCGCCGAGGACATCAAGCCCCTTCCTTCGCGCGTTCGCCCGGGAGAAGTCGGCGCAATTCTTCTAATTCCGCGCTCAGAGCGGCTACTCTCTTCCACAAGTGGGGCAAGCGGCTCACGTGCGCGTACTGTTCTTTGAACTCGCGCATCGGGCGAGCGGGCGTGCCCCAGACGAACTCGCCGGCGCGAATCTTCTTCCCCGAAGGGATTCCGGCTTGGGCGCCGATGATCGCTCGCTCGCCGATTCGCACGTGATCGGCGATGCCGACTTGACCTCCGATCTGCACGCCGCGCTCGATGTAGGTGCTGCCGGCGATGCCCGTTTGCGCCGCGATCACTGAATCTTCCTCAATCGTCACGTTGTGAGCGATCTGGACGAGATTGTCGATCTTCACCCCTCGACCGATGCGCGTCGCTCCCAACGTGCCTCGATCAATGCAAACGCCCGCGCCGATCTCCACGTCGTCTTCGATGATCACGCTCCCGACCTGCGGGAACTTCCGATAGCGTCCCTCGACGAGGAAATACCCGAAACCGTCGCTGCCGATGACGCTCCCGCTATGAATGATGACGCGCGCGCCGATGTGCACATCGTGATAGATCGTCACGTTCGGATGCACGATCGCCTCCTCGCCGATCGTGCTCCGCGCGCCGACGTAGACGCCCGCACCGATCTGCGTGCGCGCGCCGATGCGCACTTCGCGCTCCAGGACGACATACGGGCCGATGGTCACGTCTTCGCCGAGGATGACTCCTTCGCCGAGGATCGCCGTCGGATGAATGCCCGGCGCCGGACGCGAAGGCGGATGGAAGAGGAGAACGACATCGGCGAACGCGCGGCGCGGATGCGCGACGACGATGAGCGTTCTGCCGGGCAGATGGAGGCCTTCTGGGACGATGAGGCATCCAGCGCGCGAGCGCTCCGCCATCGGACGATGCGCCTCGGAATCCACGAAAGCGATCTCATGCTCGGTCGCCGCGTCCAAACTGGCCACGCCGGAGATCTCTCGCTTCGCTTCGCCGATCAAACGCCCGCCGACGAATTCGGCGATTTCCGCAACCGTTTTTCCCATGGGCTCGCTCCTTCGGAAAGCTCAAGGCGTGTGAGGGAGGCGGCGGTCAGACTCTTCGGAAGCGCGTCCGAGAGTCTCGCGCTCGCCGTTTCGCCAGAAGAGGACAGTGAGCGTCGCGCCCACGATCTTCCCCCCCAGATCCCATTGCAGATCATTCGGACAATCGTGCGGGCTCCAGATGCGCCGACCCCCGAAGTAGAGTTCGTCCCAGAGTTCGATGATCTCGTAGATCCCCGCCGCCGAGAAACTGAGCGAGACCGCTAGCGTCGCGATCCATCCTCGAGAGAGCGAGAGTCCCTGTCGGCGCATGACTTCTGCCAAGAGCCAGATGAAGGCCGGCACGCTCAAGCCCGATCCCATCATGTGGGCGAACTCATCGTATTGCACGGGGCCGAACGGTCGCCCGTACATGTGAAAATGATTGCCGAGCAGATCCACTTGCACGGCCAGAAAGAGCGAGCCGAGCACCCACCAAGGGACTCGCGCTTTCCACGCCCAGCGCGCGTACGCGGAGCCCGCGGCCAGCAATCCGAACGTGAGGAGCGTCCCGGGCAGCCACTTCGTGTACGCGAGCTTGAGCAAAAAGTACGCAACGGCGATGAGGAACGCCCCAATCAGTATCCCATGTCCGACGCGTCCCTGTCTCACAGGCGAGGTCATAGCCCATCCCGCTTGATCGGCGCATCTCCGGTGAGGACGATCACTTCGCCTTCGCTCCTTGTCTCGAGAGCCCATTCGGCCTCCTCGCGCACAAACGGGTGGGGATCGCGACGCGCACGCTCCAGAAGCGGACGCGAGCCCACCGGATCGAGCACATGGAGCGCCCACAGAGCATGCCCGCGGATGATCTCGTCGGGATCTTCGGAGACGAGGTGCTGCAACTGGGGGATCGCCTCGACGTAGCCGGTATTCGCGGCGACGATGGCCGCATTGCGCAGCAGGCCTCGGCGCTTCGCTCGCCGCAGGGCCGTGCCGCGAAATCGCGCGCGGAACGCCTCGTCCGAAGCGATAGCGAGCACGTCCGCCAGCGCGAGCGTTTTCCCCACGCCCGCTTCGGGATGGAATTCCGGCCAATCGGTGATCGGCACGCGCGCGTTGTGGGGGCAGACTTCTTGACAGACATCGCAGCCGAAGAGCCAATCTCCGAGCTTCGGCCGCAACGGTCGTGGGATCACGCCCCGATTCTCGATCGTGTGATAGGAGAGGCACAGGCGCGCGTCCACCGAACCATCCCGCGTAATGGCATTCGTCGGACAGTAGCGCCAGCAATCGAACAGACTCATGCAGGCGCGCGTCTCTTCCTGATCCGGGACCAGCTCGACATCCAACAGGATCTCGCTCAGGAAGACCCACGAGCCGAAGGCCTCCGTGATCAAGCACGCGTTCCAACCGATGCGGCCCAAGCCGGCGCGTCGCGCCAATGCGCGCTCGAGCAACGGTCCGGCATCTGTGAACCATCGAGCGCGGATCGGACGCCCGAGGAGCCGTTCGATCTCCGCCACAAGCTGTCGTAGTCGAGCCGGGATGACGTCGTGATAATCGCGCCCCCAGGCATAGCGCGCGATGCGTCCGTGTCCGCGCGGGAGGGGATCGAAATCGCCGCTATAGTAGTTCACGGCGAGCACGAGGACGGACCGCGCTTCCGGCCAGACGCGCCGCGGATGCGCGCGCACCGCAGCGCTGGTATGCATATACGACAAATCGGCCGCTCGCCCCTCGCGGAGCCATCGGTGATATTGCGCCTCGTCCTCTTCGAGGGGGTGGACACCGGTGACCCCCACGCCATGAAAGCCCAAGGCGCGCGCTCGTTCTTTGATCTCGCGCGTGAGCTGTTCCCGCGTCATCGCCTACGCCTGAGCGGAGGCCCCTTCGATCGAAATATTCGCCCGCTGCGCCTCACGTTCTCGCGCTCGGCGAAGAGGCGGAGCGCGAAGGATCGGCCATCCCCGATCGCCGCTGAGTCGAGCCGCTCTCACTGAGGAAGGCACCGCTTGCGTTCCGTTCGCTCACCCATTCTCATCCCATCCCCCGCGACGCCCGCCTTTGGAAGTTCCGTCGCCGCCAATTCTACCAGAAGGGGCGTCTCCAGAGGGAGCCTCGCTGGTCAGCCACATCGGAATCGGGTATATTGAGTGAGCCGCCGAAAGCCCTCTCCGTCGCATGCGGCGTCGAATGCGGGGACTTTCGGAGCGCGCCGAAGGGGATTCGCTCGCTGGACCAAACGCATGAGCTCGGCCGAGAAGAAACCATTCGCCGATGAGGTCGAACGAACGTTGCGCGAGATCGGGCGCGCCGATCTCGTCGTGGGCATCCCCAGCTACAACAACGCGCGCACCATCGGACACGTCGTGCGCGCGGTGATGGCAGGATTAGCGAAATACTTCCCGGATCACGTGGCCGTGATCGTCAACTCCGATGGCGGGTCCAAGGACGGGACGCCGGAGGTCGTGCGACAAACCGCTCTCGGCGACTATCGCACGGTCCTGGCCGCGCATCCGCTTCGTCCCATTCATCGGCTGACGACGCCGTATCGCGGCGTGCCGGGCAAAGGCAGTGCCCTGCGCCTGGTCTTCGAGATCGCCGTGCGACTTCAGGCGCGCGCGTGCGCCGTCGTGGATGCCGACGTGCGCAGCATCACGCCCGAATGGATGGATCTGCTCCTCAGCCCCGTCGTGCGAGAGGGCTTCGACTTCGTCGCCCCGCTCTATCGGCGGCACAAATACGACGGCACGATCACGAACTCCATCGTCTATCCCCTCACGCGCGCGCTCTACGGCAAACGCGTGCGCCAACCGATCGGCGGCGACTTCGGATTCTCCGGACGGCTGGCCGCGCACTATTTGGCCCAAGACGTTTGGCATACGGATGTCGCGCGCTTCGGCGTGGATATTTGGATGACCACGACGGCGATCACCGGCGGCTTTCGAGTGTGCCAAGCCTTCTTGGGCGCGAAGATCCACGATGCGAAAGACCCGAGCGTGGATCTGAGCGGCATGCTCATGCAGGTCGTCGGATCGGTCTTCGACCTCATGGAAGCGAACTTCCCCATCTGGGCGCGCGTGCGCGGCTCGGAGCCGGTGCCGACCTTCGGCCTGGAGTACGAGGTGGGCCTGGAGCCGATCCGCGTCAACGTCGAGCGTATGCTCGGCATCTTTCGCTTGGGCGCCGAGGAGCTGAAAGACCTCTGGCAGCGAATTCTCTCGGCGGCGACCTTTCGTCAGGTTCAACAGCTCGCCGAATCGCAAGACGTGGCGTTTCGCTTCCCTTCGGACGTATGGGTCGCCGTCATCTACGACTTCGCCCTCGCGTTCCATCGGCGCGTGATCCATCGCGATCATCTGCTGCAGGCCCTCGTGCCGCTCTATCTCGGGCGCACGGCGTCCTTCGTGCTGGAGACATCCGAGAGCACGGCCGATGAGGTCGAAGCCGTGATCGAGGCCTTATGTCAACACTTCGAGGAGCGAAAACCGGAGCTGGTCGCGCAATGGGAGGGACCTCGCGCTGCGGGATGAGCGAAAGAGCGGTGACGCGAGCGCCCGGCAGAAACATGCGCTCTGCGGAGCGCGCCCATGCGGAGCATCGCCCCTCGCTGAATTCGCGCGAGGGAAGGCAAGGGAGGAGGAGCCTATGTTTGAAGCTTTGAAGACGGCCTTGGTTGGGACATTCCACCGCTTCGAGGAGCGCGCGCTCGCTTTTCTTCCCAACTTCTTCGCCTTGCTGATCCTCATCTTCGCCGGATGGATCGTCGCTGCCCTCGTTCGATCGTTGCTCGGGCGAGCGCTGCGCGCCATTCGCTTCGATCACTGGTGCGAGGAGATGGGGATCACGCAAGTCCTGCGGCGGGCGGAGATTCGACGCGCCCCTTCGCAGCTTCTGGCGCGCGCCGTCTTCTGGCTCTTGTTCCTCGTCTTCCTCGTCGTGGGACTGGAGGAATTGGAGATCGCTCTGGTGAATCGCATGCTCGCCGCCATCTTCAGTTATCTCCCCCGGGTCGTGGCCGCACTGCTCATTCTCATCGTGGGATTCCTGGTGGCGAATTTCCTGGCACGCGCGGCCCTCTTGGCGGCTGTGAACGCTCATCTGGCCTCGGCGCGCCTACTGGCTGGTGGCGTGCGTCTGCTGATTGTCGCCATCGCCTTGGCCATGGCGCTGGAGCAATTGGCCTTGGCGGCCCACATCGTCGTCGCTGCCTTCTCCATCTTCTTCGGCGGCGTGACGTTGGCGCTGGCCATCGCCTTCGGATTGGCGGGGCGCGATCTCGCCCGCGATGTGCTGCGCCGACAGTTCACCCCTCGACGCGAGGACGCTTCGGATGAGCTGTCGCACCTCTGAGCGCGAAGGGCCGGAGGATGTCCTTCGTCGAAGGGGACGCATTACGACGCCTGGAGAGGCGCTTCTGGCGCGGGCGTGAGTTTCCGCCGAAAGATCTCCACGAGGGTGAGCGCGACGCTCAAAATGACGGGCCCGACGACGACGCCGATGAACCCGAAGACCTTCACCCCACCGAGCACGCTGAAGAAGATGAGTAGCATGGGCAAGCGCGTGCGCCCGCCGATCACCCACGGGCGGATGATGTTGTCCGCGGTGCTGATGACGAGCGTTCCCCATAAGAGCAGAAAGAGCCCTTTCCCGAAACTCCCCTGCGCGATCAAAACGACAGCGGCCGGAACCCAAATGATGGCCGCTCCGACCACCGGGAGAAAAGAGAAGAAGAACATCGTCGCCCCCCAAATCGTCGGCGAAGGCAATCCGACGATCCAGAAAGCGATCCCCCCCAAGGTCCCTTGAGCCAACGCCACGGCGACCCCCCCATACAGCGTCGCCTGAATCATCTCTTGCATCCGCCCGAACACTTCCTCCGCCTCCGACGTCGGCAGGGGGACCGCACGCTTGAGCTTCGCCATGAGCGCCGCGCCATCTCGGAAGAGGAAGTACATGGTGAAGATCATCAGCCCCAGGTCGAAGACGAACGAGGAGAAGCGTCTGACGACTTCGGCGGATCGAGAGGCCAAATAGCTGGAGAGGCGCTGCAGGTTGTTCAAGATGAGAGCGCGAAGGTTCAACTCCGAGAGATCGGCGTGCTGGGCGAGCCAACTCAATGAGCGTTCCAAGATCCGACCTCGCTCCGATTCCAAACGGAGCGTCCACGCGCCGGAAGCGATGCGCTCTTCCACAAGCCGGTACGCGGCGATGAGTTCCCCAATGAGCGCCATCACGATCAGCGTGGCTGGAACGATCACGACAGCCAGCACCAATAGGGAGGAGAGCAAAGCGGCCACATCAGCATTCCGAACTAGCCGGATCACGCGCCGATGAATCGGATAGAAGACGATCACCAGAACGATCGCCCATATGATCGGCGAGAGGAAGGGCGCGAGCATCTGGAAGAAGAGGTATCCGACCCCGAGAATCAGGGCGATGAGGAACGCGATCTGAACGGTCTCCCGCTTCATCGGGAATCCGCGTCGGGGGGCAAGGCCGCCAGGATTTGTTGAACGTCAAACGGATAGTCCAACCGCAGGATGCGCGTCCGCCCTTCGGCCAACTCCGCGATGAGCTCCTCGACCAGCAGATCAATGGCGCGCTGAAAGTCCCGATCCATGGATCGCACGCCGTCGGGAATAAGCCATTCGTCCACAAGCGGGACTTTGACCAGGAGCGTGTAGGTGCCGATCCATTCCTTGATGAGCGCATCCAGATGGAGGCGCCGCCCGAATTTGTGGCAGTAATACGCGTAGTTGTCTAGGACCGAGCGGTCGCACACGACGACGTCCGCGCGCGCGGAAGCTTCCAATTCCGCCGCGATGTGACGATGCAAGATCCATAACTGCCCGGCCTCGGATGTCGCCTCGTTAATCGGGAATGGGCTCCGTCGCGCCATCTCCACCACCAATTCGACGCGCCGCCCACGCTTCTGCAACTCCGTGCACAGGGAGAAAGCGAGCGCCGTCTTCCCGCAGCCATGCGAGCCGATGATCGCGATCTTCATACACGCGATAGCATACATGGACACTTTTTCCTTGACAACGCACGGGCGCGCGATCTATAGAGATTCCGCCCCTCGGAAGGGAGAGTCGGGCGAGGTCAAAGACTTATGTCGCTGCGAACGCGGGACGTGTTCGTCATGTTTCGCCGCGGGAAAGACGGGCGCGGCCGAGAGAACTTCCCCTCCAGGGAAAAATCCCCCACAGGAGGCGATCTATGAACCTGCGTCGGACGTTCACTCTTGTCGCGATTTTGGCATTGCTCCTGCCCTCTTTGGGCATCAGGGGCGGACGCAGCGCCGGGCAAGCCGCTCCAATCCTGATTCGAGGCTTGCGAGACGAAGTGCGCGTCATTCGAGACCGGTTCGGCGTCCCCCACATCTTCGCGCGAAACGATCACGACGTCTACTTCATGATGGGCTACGTGCAGGCACAGGATCGGTTCTTCCAAATGGATTTCTTGCGCCGCGCTGCTAGTGGGACATTGGCCGAATTGCTCGGTCGTGGTCCCAATGATTCGGTGCTCGCGCAGGACATCCAACTGCGAGTGCTCGGATTGCGGCGGGCCGCCGAGGCCTCCTATTCCGTGCTCTCGGCAGAGGCTCAAGCCGTTTTGCAAGCCTTCGCCAGCGGCGTCAACGCCTTCCTGCGCGATAATCCCCTGCCGCCGGAATACACGGGTCTGGAGTTGACGAAGGCCGCCATTCCAGAATGGACGCCCGTGGACAGTGTCGTCGTCGGCAAATTGCTCGCGTTTCAGCTTTCGTTCGGCTTAGACGACATTGATTTCACCCTCCGCCTGGCAGCCTATCAGCAAGCTGGACAGGCGTTCCGCTTCGATGGAACGAAGCTCTTTTTCGAGGATATCTTCCGAAGCGCGCCGTTTGATCCTTCGATCTCTATCCCCGAAGCCCTGCAAGCCTCGAGCGCTCAGCGCACGGTCGGACGCTCGATCAAGAGCGATTGGAGCCAGCAGATTGGAGACATCACCCGTTGGGTGAGTCCGGAGACGATTCGCGCTGCCCGCGAGTACTTGGAGGAGATCGCCAACTTGCCATTTCTGCAGAACGCGCTCGATCGAACGGGAGCGCCTCTGGGAAGCAACTGGTGGATCGTGAGCGGCTCCAAGACCGACACGGGCTTTCCCATGCTGGCTAACGATCCGCACCTGGGGCTCGGCGTGCCTTCGATCTTCTACGAGATGCATCTGGTCGTCGAGGGATCGAATCCCATGAACGTCATGGGCGTATGCTTCGCTGGAACGCCCGTCGTTGTGCTCGGGATGAATGAGCGGATCGCCTGGGGAGCGACCACGAATCCCATGGACGTGACCGATGTCTACGAAGAACGCGCGATCCTCGATATCTCCACGCAGTTGCCGATCGCGACGATCTTCCGGGATCAGCGTCGGCGGATCGTCGCTATTCCCCAAGTGTTTCGAGCGAACCGCCCCGGCAATGGGACCGCCGATGATCTGGAGACAATCGCGCCGGGGACATTACCAAGCGGCGTGAGCGTCCCGTCGGCCGCTTTGGTCATCCCAGAGCGCAACAATGCGCCGATCGTTCGCGTGGTGAAGACCGATCTCACCGATTTCCGCGTCCTGAGCGTGCAATACACGGGCTTCGGGCCGACGCGGGAGTTGGAGACGTTTCTCATCTGGCATCGGGCGAGGAATCTGGACGATTTCAAACGCGGGCTCCAATATTTCGATTTCGGCTCGCAGAACTGGGCTTACATGGACGTGGACGGCAACATCGCCTATTTCACCAGCGGCGAGTTGCCCTTGCGCGAGGATTTGCAGGAGGGACGAGTGGATGGCCTGCCCCCCTTCTTCATCCGCAATGGCGCGGGCGCCATCTTCCGACCAGATGGAAGCATCGAGCAGATTGTGAAAAATGATTGGGTGCCGCTTCAGACGCGCCAACCGGGACAGGCCGTGCCCTTCGAGATCTTGCCCTTCGAGGAGATGCCGCAGATCGTGAATCCCTCGAGGGGATTCATCATCAACGCCAACAACGATCCCATCGGCACGACCCTCGACAACAATCCGCTCAATCAACTGCGGCGCGGCGGGCGTGGGATCCTCTACCTGAGTCCCGGCTATAGCATCGGCCCGCGCATGGGGCGGATCGTGCGCCTGATCCAGCGGGAGTTGGATCCGGCGCGAGGCGGCGATGGACGCATCTCGCTCGAGGATATGAAGCGGTTCCAAGCCAACGTCCAAATGCTGGATGCCGAGGTGTTCGTGCCCTATATTCGACAAGCGTTCGCGAATGCGCGCGACAGCGCGGCTCCCGCTCCACTGGCTGCTCTGGCGCGAGATCTCCGCGTGGCCGAAGCCGTGGATCGGCTCTCCCGATGGGACTTCAGCACGCCAACGGGCATTCCCGAAGGGTACGATGCTTCGGATGTGGACGGGATTCGACAACCGCCTACTCCGGAGGAGATCGCCGCGAGCGTAGCCGCGACGATCTACAGCGTCTGGCGCGCGCGCATCATCGCCAACACCATTGATGCGACGCTCGCTCGCGTCGGCTTGCGCGAGTATCGGCCTGGCGGATCGCTGGCCGTCGTCGCCCTCCGGAACCTGCTCGACAATTTCCCCCAAAATCGAGGGCGTGGGGCTTCGGGGTTGAATTTCTTCGATGCTCCGGGCGTTGATCTCTCGCCAGAGGCCGAGCGCGATCTCCTCATCCTGAGGAGCTTACAGGAAGCGTTGGACCGGCTCGCCAGCGACGAGTTCCGCGCCGCTTTCAATAACTCGACCAATCTGGAGGACTATCGCTGGGGCAAGCTCCATCGCATCGTCTTCACGCACACGCTAGGAGATCCCTTCAACATACCGCCCGCTGGTGGATTCACTCACCTGGCCCCTGCCTTGCGAGGCGTGGCCGTAGATGGCGGCTTCGAGGTTGTGGATGCCTCCGGACATGATGCCCGTGCCGAAGGCTTGAACTCCTTCATGTTCGGCGGCGGAGCAGCACGCCGATTCCTCGGCGAAGCTCGTCCCGACGGCATTCGCGCTCTCCAAATCATCCCGGGAGGTCAAAGCGGTATCCTGGGTAGCCCCCTCTACGCCAGCCAGCTCAGTCTGTGGTTGACCAATAGCTACCACGCCCTGTGGTTCACCCGCGAGGAGGTCGAGCGGAACAAAGTCTCCGAACAGATCTTCCGCCCCGGTAGCTAAAACCAACTCGCTGAATGACCGCAGGGGGCCACCCCGGCCCCCTGCCCCTCTCCATTCTCCTCAGGTCTGGCCGCTTCTATTGGCGCCACCCTCTTTGAAGATCGCTATCCTCTTCGAAGCGCTCACACCCCTCGTTTGAAGCCAATCCTAGTTTCCGAGATGGAGCCAGAACAACGCTCTCACTCCATGGAACGAGAGCTGTCGCAATCCTCTTTGAAGCGAGTCCTGGTTTCCGAGACATCATCCGGCGGGGGGATGACCCCCTGCTGGTTGTGTCGCAATCCTCTTTGAAGCGAGTCCTGGTTTCCGAGTTCTTGGGTTTGCGTGGCGGCCTCGGGTGGCGTTGAGTCGCAATCCTCTTTGAAGCGAGTCCTGGTTTCCGAGGAATTAGCGTCGAGCATAAGGTTGGGGACACCGGGCCGTCGCAATCCTCTTTGAAGCGAGTCCTGGTTTCCGAGGTGAAGGTGGACCATAAAATGGGCGTGAGTGGCAGCAAGATGTCGCAATCCTCTTTGAAGCGAGTCCTGGTTTCCGAGCATGTGGTGGAGGGGCACACACTATGCGAGCACACACTATGCGTCGCAATCCTCTTTGAAGCGAGTCCTGGTTTCCGAGATGTGTTCGTGCCCCGCGAGCTCTGGCCCATGGAGTTCTCGGGTCGCAATCCTCTTTGAAGCGAGTCCTGGTTTCCGAGTTGGTCGTTCGGCCCAAGAGGCGCTTCTCTCCCGACCAGAAGTCGCAATCCTCTTTGAAGCGAGTCCTGGTTTCCGAGTATGGATAGGGACAACAAGGAATTAGTGTTCGTCGTGAAGCTGTCGCAATCCTCTTTGAAGCGAGTCCTGGTTTCCGAGAGGAAGTTCAGAACAATGTTGGGGTTAAAATCGTCGTCGAGTCGCAATCCTCTTTGAAGCGAGTCCTGGTTTCCGAGCCAGCGTCCCTAGCTGAGGAAGTCGCGACGGCCATAAAGAGTCGCAATCCTCTTTGAAGCGAGTCCTGGTTTCCGAGGGGCGGCACCCGATAATTCGGGATCACGGTGTGGTAGCCGAGTCGCAATCCTCTTTGAAGCGAGTCCTGGTTTCCGAGGGAAACTGTTGGCTGGCCTCCTGCACATGGTTGTGGGGTGTCGCAATCCTCTTTGAAGCGAGTCCTGGTTTCCGAGGTCGCTGGGATCGCCTCCCGCGAGCACGCGGGAGGCGAGTCGCAATCCTCTTTGAAGCGAGTCCTGGTTTCCGAGGTTTTGGGTTCCCCACTGAGCTGGTGGGGAACCTGATTAAGTCGCAATCCTCTTTGAAGCGAGTCCTGGTTTCCGAGCTGGAGGGTGGGCCGCGTGCCCACCCTCTTTACTCCCGCGCTGTCGCAATCCTCTTTGAAGCGAGTCCTGGTTTCCGAGATTTACCACCCAGATATCGACGTCGTGATTCAAAAACTACTGTGTCGCAATCCTCTTTGAAGCGAGTCCTGGTTTCCGAGAGCGGGGGGGTTTAGTCTTAGCGGCTCAATGGGTTAGGAGGCCGAAAGTGATAACCCCTGTTACCCCCTCAGAAAAAATGGCCTCGGAGATGCCCTTCGGAGAGGGCTTTTTTCCGGATAAAAGACTGAAGCTGCTCAGCTTAGCCTCTCGGTGATAACCCCTGTTACCCCCCTTCGATCTTGAGCCTTCCCAGGTCCAGGACTCATTGCTGATTTTCAAACATCGGGCTGTCATGAGGCAGCCTTATTTTTATCACAGCTTTGGGATCGAAGTCAATGAGTGTTTTCTGGAGGAGGAATCGAGCGGGGATTCCGCGCGGGCTCGTTGCCTGATCTAGGGGCGGAGGAGGTCCGACGAGGAAGGGCCCTGGGGGAGGGAGGCGACCGGAGGGCTACCACAGCTCGCTTGGCGATACTCGCGAGGGGTCAATCCGGTCCAGGCTTTGAAGGCTTTAGCGAAATGGCTTTGGCTGGCATAGCCGATGCGTTGGCTGATCTCCAACATCGAGAGATCGGTCGTGCGCAGCAGCCGCGCGGCTTGTTCCAATCGCACCCCCATCAAATAAGCGTGCGGGGTCATGCCCACCACGCGCTTGAACAAGCGGGCGAAGTGAAAAGTACTCATGAAGGCCGCGCGCGCCATGTCCTTGAGGCGTACGTCCCCATCGAAGTGGGTGTGGATGAATTCGATGGCTCGCCGCAGTCGCCGATCCACAAATCCGAAGCGGGAGAATTCCAGATCGAGATTTCGTCGGACGGCGAAATGGTGCCGAAACAGATGGACGAGGATTTGGTCCACAAGCGCATCCAGGATCATGTCGTGTCCGACATCAGCCTGTTGCAATTCTTCCCACACCGAGCGCCACAAGGTGGCGAGCCGTGGATCTGCGACGACGTGCTGATGGAACGTGAACTCTTGGCCGATGCGCGTCAATCGGAGTCGGGCCGCCACATCGGCGATGAGAGCGGGCGGGAGATAGAGTCGGATGATCTCCGGATCGCGGCAACGGAGGCTATGGCGCGTCGCGGGATTGAGCAGGGCGGTCATTTCCGGATGTAGGTCGAACCGCTCGTGAGCGACCAGCAAGCGCCCGCGTCCGTGCAGGAGGCCGTAGAGCGTATAGGCCGTCGGGACGGTCGTCGTGAGCGCGAGCGCGGTGCGGCGAAGGCCGTGGAGTTCGTATCGGGGCGTGGTGCGGATGAACACGCGCTCCGATGGCGCTTTATCGTCAGGCGCGTGGTGGAAGCTCATAGGAAGACCTCATGCAATGGGCCGGAGGCGCTGTGGCGCGAAGGTCTCCCTGAACGTTCGGGCGCGAAGCGGAGCGCCTCCGCATCCGGATCGTCACCTGCCGAGGAGCGCGAGGCGAAAGGTGGAACATGCCGATACTCCGTTTCACTCGGCGGAACGGGCGCGCGTCCGATCGGCGGCGATTTGGGCAAGTAACTCCGAGAGGCGCGCGACGAAAGCCGAGCGCGGGAGCACGAGATCGCATCCGGCGCGATGCGCGTGCTCTTTCAGATCGTCGCGGACATGGGCGACGTAGCCGATCGTCCGAATGTGACGGAGCGTCGCATCGGCTTTGATCTCGGCGATGACGCGCATGGGGTCCAATCGTTCGGCTTGCAGATCGAGGATCACCGCGGCGGGCGCCTCCCGTCGCGCGCGTTCGAGGACTTCGTCCGGCGTCGTCGCGCGTTCCACGGTGAGCCCCAAGGATTGGGCCGCGGCCCGGAGGCGGGTGAGAAAGAGCAAATCCGTGAGGGCGAGCAACACGTCGGCCATCGTCACCTCCGGATGCATTTGGGATTTCGGCGCATGGCCTGGAAGCGCATCGCATCCGAGAGCGTGTAGACGCCACGCTCCTGCAATGGAGTGAGCAAGCGGAGGAAGAGGTGCGCGGTGGTCCACGCATCGGAGCGCGCGCGATGCCACGTCGGCATCTCGAGGCCCATGTACTGAGCGACGGTCGGAAGCCGGTGATTCGGCAATTCGGGGAAGAGCCGACGGCTGAGCGCGAGCGTGCAAAGGTGCGGCGGCCTCAGCGACAGCGCGCAGGCCCTTTGGAATTCGGCGTCCAGAAAAGCCAGATCGAAGCGCGCGTTGTGGGCGACCAACACGCGCGATCCGACGAACGCCAGCAACTGGTCGGCGATCTCGCAAAAGCGCGGGGCGCGAGCGACCATCGCTGGCGTGATCCCAGTCAACCGCACGATCGTCGGGGGAAGCGGTTGCTCCGGATTCACCAGCGTCACGAACTCGTCGAGAATGCGCGTTCGACCGTCACGGGCGGCGACGCGGAAAGCGGCGACCTCGATCACACGATTGGCCGTCGGTCGCAACCCGGTGGTCTCGACATCCAGGACGACGTACTCCGTCTCCTCGAGCGAGCAGTCCGCGCATGCCTCGGGCGGAAGTGCGTCTTGAGGGCTCGCCGGTGGCCGCAGCTCCACCCAATCGTCATCCCGCAGGATCAGATGGGGATCGTCCGCGAAGAGGCGACGCATCATCTGGCGCATGAACGCGGCGGGGACGGTCCGAAAGCAAAAGACTTCGCGTCCGAACACGTGCAGTGGGATCGCTCGACCGCGCGCTTTTAAGAGCGCGAGGATGCGCTCGCGAATCGCCACGTCGCTCGGCGCATGGGCGGCGGTCATAGCGAGAACGAGTGTAGCATAGCTTCGGACGACGGCGCGAGAGTGCTCGCTTGAACCGATGGCGATCGAGATGCTATGCTTACGCGCACGCGCCGACGCCACAGAGGAGGAGCGAACGATGCGAAGGCTTGGGCTTGGGGTCTTCCTGTGGGTTGCGCTCGCGCATCCGACTTCGGCGGAGCCTTGGGAGCTTCGACGGCTGGGCTTCACGCAAAATTTCAATGCCATTCACTTCCCGACGAAGGACCACGGATGGATCGTCGGCGATGAGGGGCTGATCCTGCACACGGCGGATCGCGGCGTGAGCTGGCAAGTCCAAACGTCCAGCGTGCGCACGAATTTGAACGACGTCTTCTTCATCAATAAGCGGCGCGGGTGGATCGTTGGCGATGGGGGCGTGATTCTCACGACGACCGATGGGGGACAACGTTGGGCCTCGGTCGCCAGCGTCGTCGAGCAGGATCTCTACAGCGTTTGGTTCCACGACGAGAAGCGGGGGTGGATCGTGGGCGCCGATGGCATCATCCTCTTCACCGATGATGGGGGACGCAGTTGGATGCATCAGATCAGCGGCACGGACGAATACCTCTATCACCTCCATTTCGAGAACGAGCGGATCGGTTGGGTGGTGGGCTCGCGCGGGACGATTCTCCACACGGAGAACGGGGGGCGAAACTGGGTGAAGCGTTCCAGCGGGACGCAGAGCGATCTCTTCCGCGTCTACTTCCGGGATAAGAGGCGGGGATGGATCACGGGCTCAGGCGGATTGATCTTGCACACGACCGATGGGGGGAAGACCTGGGTGCCCATACCGAGCGGCACCGAGAAGATCCTGCTTGGCCTCACCTTTCGCAAGAAGGAGGGTTGGATCGTCGGATGGGATGGGACGATCTTGCATTCCACGGATGAGGGGAAGACGTGGACGCGCGTGCCCGTCCCCACGAACGAGCGCATCTACGCCATCGCGATGCGCGACGATCGGGAGGGATTTGCCATCGGACGGCGAGGCTTGCTGCTCGTCTATCGCCGTCGGTGAACGCTCAGATGTCCAGGTACACTTCGGCGATCCACAGACCGTCTCGGGATTCGACCTTCAATTGGTGGAGGGTCGCCGCTTTGACGTAAATCCGTCCCTCGTGTCGGGTGGGATCGAACGCTTCTCCAGTGAGGCGAACGCGGACGTGTTCTGAGGAGAGCGCCTCAACAACGACATCGGCGAAGGCCAGCTTCTCGGCGTCGAAGAGGTAGAGGATCTCGTTGAAGAGGTCCACGAGCAAATACTCGTAGCCCTCAGCGCGGACTTCCAGCTCGCGGGTCAAGCGCGGCGCGATCGTCGCGGGATCATACATGAGATGGAAGAGCGCGCGCACAGCTTGTGCGAACATCTCTTCCGGAGTTCGACCCCACGCGCGCACGCCGATGTCAGCCGTGTGATCGAGGATCTCGAATCCGGCGCTCATGCGAGGGCTTCCGCTCAAAGGTGAGGGCGTTCATGTGAGCGCGGGGAGAATCGAGAGCGCTTCCTGCAACTTCCGAATGACGCGGCGTTCGACTTCCGGCAAGGGCCCTTCCAGCGCGCATCCGGAGGCGTTGCGATGCCCCCCACCACCGAAAGCGCTCGCGATCTTCGAGACGTTGACCGTTCCCTTCGAGCGCAAGGACGTGCGATAGATGCCCGGAGCGATCTCCTTGAAGAAGGCGACGACCTCGACGCCTTCGATCGCGAGGGGATAATTCACGATACCCTCGCTGTCCTCTTCGCAGGCTCCGGCCTGCCGCAACATCTCCTGCGTCATCACCATCCAGGCGATCCGCCCGGTCTCATCCCGCTGCAGGGTCGAGAGGACCAATCCCGTGAGCTTCATTTTGCCGAAGGGGTGATTGTAGAAAAGCAAGCGCGCGATCTCCGATGGATTCGCGCCGTGCGCGACCAGCTCGCGCGCGATCTTGAACGTGCGCTCCGTCGTGTTGGGGAATTGAAACGAGCCCGTATCGGCCAAAATGGCCGCGTACACGCACGAGGCGATCGCCGGCGTCACGCGCACGCCGAGCGCTTTGCAGAGATTGTAGATCATCTCGCCGACCGCCGAAGCCGTCGAGTCAATCCAGTTGATGTCGCCGAACAGCTCCGTCGTCGCGTGATGGTCAATGTTCACCAGGAACTGCTCCTCCAGATCGAGCAAGCCGGGCCGATCCACATCGCTGCACTCGATGACGAAGACAGCATCATAGCGTTTGTCGAAGCGGGTGATCTGAAGGATGCGATCCGCCCCCGGCAGCTCCCGATAGGCGCGCGGGATCGGATCGCGCATGCCGACGGTGACGTCCTTGCCCAAGCTCTCCAGAATGTGCATGAGGGCGAGCGAGGAACCGAGCCCATCTCCATCTGGCCGCGCGTGCGAGGTGATGGCGAAACAGTGCTTCGCTTCGATCAACTCGACGACCTGACTGAGCATATGCAAGACATGCAATTATAGCGGCCTCCGCCTATGCGTCAAGCGGGCATGGCGAAGATCGCGGCCTATCGAGATCGGGCGATCTGTGTCGGTCGAAGTCCCATGCCGCGATCGCAGGAGTCCAGTGGAGTGCGCTCCGTTCTCCAGGCCCCCTCGGAAACGAGACCGGTGTCTCCTCTCGCTGACGGACACGCCATTTGGAAAAATCGCCCTTGACAAGGAGCGCGAGAGTAATACAATCCAGAACTGACCACAATGTGGAGGCGAACGCTATGCGGATTCTAAGATGGAGACGAATCTCATTGGTTCTCGCGCTCTCGCTAGTGATCGGCGGCTCATGGACCTCCGGTCGCTGGGTCCCTCCCGCGGTAGTCCGTGCGGATGTGAATGCTCTCCTCAGTTCCGCCATTTGCGGCCTCCCGGCTGCTTTGGCGAGTGCGGTTCCTCAGGGACAGCAGGTGACGATGAATCCGAATTCCAGCCTCGAGGTCACCTGTTCGACTTCTCTGACAGTGCAAACCTCTCGGGATCGGAAGCGCGCTACGCTCACCTGTGCGCCGGAGCAAGGATCTTCTGGACCAGATAGACCGCGGCCGGGGCAGCCTTGTCCACCGAGCGTGCATGATCCGGACCGATGGCATCCCCCTGTGGGTCCTGGAGGATGTTACTACGGACATGAGCATGGGGATCCGCCTCCCAGTTGGGTCTTGTCCTCGCGCTTCCCGCCGATGTTCACGCATCCTGGGAATACGCCCGGAGAGAACATCTACAAGCACACGAGCTTCAAGGGATTCTTGCTCCAGAAGGGAGGCGTCGAGGTGTATGTCATCATGCACTTGGACACGAACCCCAATGGCCATGCCTCGCGCTTTCACTCCTATCAGGTGTGGGCGCGAGATTTAGCGGGAAACGTGAGCTATTGGAACCAGTGGGCGGACTTCGGGGAAGGGAGCAACACGGGTCCAAATGTGGTGCCGGTTGTCGCATGCGGAGGCGATCATTCCATTCGTCCCGTCATGATGGTGAACTTCCCCCACTGCTCGCTGAATTTCGAGACCTGGTATAGCCGAGCGGGAGCAGCGGAATGGGCTTGGGATCTGGGGTTCAGCGTCAAGCCACAGTACTATCACGGTCCTCGCGTGGGCCAAAGCAGCAATCCTGATCTGCAAGCGATGAACACTTGGCTCCCCACGGGGCTGCTGAACGACGAGCGCCGCATCGAGGTGGCATGGTATGACTTCCGTCCGCATCCGACAGGTACGTTCTACGCCACACAATTCGGAGAGATCGTCTCCGGACCGAGAGACCGCCGATGTGGGACGACGCGCACGATCGGCAACCGAAGTTATACCGTCCTGTGCCTGCAGCAGTACATCGCTCCAACGATGAGGACCTTCGCCTTCCCCGGCAACAGCGTGCAGCGAACCTATGATGTGACGGGGGTGGTCTTGCCGAACTGAGGCGAAGACCAGCTCGCTGCATTTCTGAGACAACACGGAGGTGAACGATGAAAAAGTGGACAGTTTCGGTTCTTCTCATCGTTGGCTTCAGTTGCCTTCTTGTACCGCGTGCCGCGTGGCCGCAAGGAGGCGGGGTTTTGAATGGCAACTTGAACAAGAGCTACCCGAATCTCACGCAGGCCTTTGCGGATCCGAACCTGCAGCCGGGACATACGCTTTTGGTCGTCGGCACGATTACTGAACCGGCGCCAGTGATCATCCCGCCGGGGTGGTTCGGCACAATCATCGGCTCGCCCGCCTGGCCTGGGACGATTCAACAATCGGCTCCCGGGACGTGCGATCCCACCTGGGGCGGAGGAGTGAACTGCATGATTGACGCCAGACAGCGCGGGGGGCATGTGCGAATCAGTGGATTGCGATTTCGCGTCCCCAATGGCGCGACGGCCATTCAAGCTATTGGATGGCCCAATCCCACCCCCCAACCCTTGACGATTGAGCGATGCCGCTTTCAGGGAGCGACGCCCACAGCCGTCTTCAGCGGCATCGTCGTCGGGGTTAACGGAGGACCTGGCGTTACATTTCGCATCGAGCGGAACATCATCAGCGGACGGATCGGCGATGCGGCGATCGCCATAGTCGGAAATAACACGAATGCCAACGTGCAGATTCGGTGGAATCAGATCACCATCACGGACGCTTCCGCTCCGAACTTATTGGGGGTGGGAATTGGTCTGACGGGCCTCACTGCTGGGGGGAACATCGTCGTAGAGCGGAATCGGATTGATGGTGGAGGCTCGACGGCGGATGCGCTGGCGGGGATTGCGCTCGCTCCATTTGTCACGATCCCAACCACAAGCGGAGCGCCCGGCGCTATCGTGCGGCGAAACACGATCCTCAACTTCTCAGATACAAACGTCACCTCGACGCCGTTCCCTCCTCTTCGAGGGACAGGGATAGCGCTGGACAGCTCTCCAGGCGCGCGGATTGAAGCCAACGTGATCCGAGATAATGCCGATGGTGTCGCCGTTGATCCATTGACTGCGAGTAGCAGCGCAGGTCCACCGGCCGCGAGGGTCAACGATAATAATATCACGTGCACGAATGTGCCTGGGTGTATAGCGGCAGGTTCTCGAGGCTTGGTCTTCAATGGCCCAACATACAACCTGAACGCGGAGAATAACTGGTGGGGAACCTCGACGGGGCCTGGGGGCGGCACCGGATGTACAGGAACAGGATTGCCGGTCTTGCCCGCATGTGGAACTGCAGCCGGACAAGTTGACGTCGCGCCGTTCCGCAGCAGCGCGAATCCCAACGCAGGAGCGTGAGCGTTAGGAAGCACAGGGCCTCCCCTTCGCCTCAGGTGGGGAGGCCTGTGCGTCATCTTTTTTTTGAGCAGCGAGGCGCTCTCTGTGGCCGCTAGGCGTTGCTCTAGTAAGGGAAGATCCGTTTCGTTTGTGGATTAGTGGAAGCGCTGGCTGATGCGTTGACGCTCCATTCATCCGACGCTTCACGGAGAGAGGTTAGTCCGGCCGCCGGCCAACTCTCTCGTGCCGCCGTTCAGCCGCTTTACCCAAGCGTTTATTCCTACGCTCATGTCGGGACGTCGAAGATTGCCTTGATGGCGCGGGCGGGATAGACTTTCGCCGAAATTCGCCGAAAGGGGAGGGTCGTATGATCGTACGAGGGCCATATCCGGAGATCACGATTCCCGAAGTGCCACTCACGTCGTTTGTGCTCGAGCAAGCGGAGCGGCGGGGGGAGAAGCCAGCGCTCATTGACGGACCGACCGGACGCGCGGTGAGCTATCGCGAGTTGGCCGAGTCGGTGCGGCGCGTGGCTGCCGGCTTATGGGCGCGCGGCTTCCGCAAAGGTGATGTGTTGGCCATCTACAGCCCAAATCTCCCCGAATACGCCATCGCGTTTCACGCCGTCGCGTTAATCGGCGGGATCAACGCGACGGTGAATCCGCTTTACACGACGGAGGAGGTGGCGACGCAACTTCGAGATGCGGGGGCGAAGTACTTGCTGACCGTCCCGCCGCTTGTGGAGAAAGCGCAGGAAGCGGCCCGTCAGGCAGGTGTTGAAGACGTTTTCGTCATCGGTGAGGACTCGTGGCGCGATCTGTTCGGGGATGCTGATCGCGTGCCAGAGGTCTCGATCTCCCCTCGCGAAGACGTCGTGGCCTTGCCCGCCTCCAGTGGGACGACGGGCTTGCCCAAAGGCGTCATGCTCACGCACTACAACTTGGTCGCCAATATCCGTCAGGTGGACGTCGCCTTTCGGGAAGTGCGAGAGGAGGATGTCATCATCGGCGTGCTTCCCTTCTTTCACAGCTACGGCCTGCTGGTCCTCATGAACTTCATGCTCTGCAAGGGGACGACGATCGTGACGATGCCGCGGTTCGAGCTGGAAGTGTTCTTGCAAACGCTCCAGGATTATGGGGTGACGCGCGCTTATTTGGTGCCGCCGATCATTCTGGCGTTGGCCAAGCACCCGGTGGTGGATCGGTACGATCTCTCGAAGCTGCGGGTCATCATGTCGGGGGCCGCGCCCTTGGGCGAATCCGTCGCGCGAGCATGTGCGGAGCGATTGGGATGTCTCGTGCTGCAAGGCTATGGGTTGACAGAGGCGAGCCCGGTGACCCATGCCAATCCCGAGGATCCGGCGCGGGTCAAATTGGCTTCGATTGGTCCACCCATTCCCAACACGGAATGTCAGATCGTGGATCCGGAGACGGGAACGCCGTTAGGCGTCGGTCAATTGGGGGAGTTGTGGATTCGAGGCCCACAGGTGATGAAGGGCTATTGGAAGCGCCCGGAAGAGACGGCGCGTACGATCACGGCGGACGGGTGGCTGCGCACCGGCGACATCGGCTACGTGGATGAGGACGGGTATTTCTACGTCGTGGACCGGATCAAGGAGCTGATCAAGTATAAGGGCTTGCAGATCGCACCAGCCGAGCTTGAGGCGGTATTGCTCTCGCATCCGGCGGTCGCTGATGCCGCTGTCATTCCCAGCCCTGACGAAGAAGCCGGAGAAGTGCCGAAGGCCTTCATTGTGCTGAAGGCTGAGGCTTCGGCGGAGGAGCTGATGGCCTACGTGGCCGAGCGCGTGGCGCCGTACAAGAAGATTCGTCGCGTGGAGTTCGTAGAGCAAATCCCGCGCTCAGCGTCAGGGAAGATCCTGCGCCGCGTGCTCATCGAGCGAGAGCGAGGGGGATCGGCATGACCAATCGTGACGTCGCGGAGATCCTGCGACACATCGCTTTCCTCCTCGACATGGAGGGCGTGGAATTCAAGCCGCGCGCGTATGAGAAGGCCGCCTATGCCGTGGAAGCGCTGGAGGAACCGATCGCGGAGCTGTACGCGCGGGGGGGGATAAAGGCCCTAGAGGAGATCCCTGGGGTCGGCAAAAGCATCGCGCAGAAGATCGAGGAGCTGCTCGTGACGGGGCGGATGGCGTATTATGAGGAACTGCGGCGGAAATATCCGATTGACCTCGTCTCGCTCATGGGGATCGAAGGCGTGGGGCCGAAGACGATCCGCGCTCTCTACGAGGCCTTGGGGATCACCAATCTCGACGAGTTGGAGCAAGCAGCACGACAGGGACGCATCCGACAACTCCCGCGCTTTGGCGAGAAGACGGAAGCGGCCATCTTACGGGGCATCGAGTTCCTGCGCCGACGCGGAGGCCGGTTCCTCCTCGGCGAGATCCTGCCGCTCATGGAAGACGTGTGCGCGCGGCTGGCCGCCTTGCCGGAGGTCGAACGCGTGGAGATCGCGGGGTCCTTGCGGCGTCGGAAGGAGACCGTTGGTGATGCCGATCTCTTGGTTATCTCGCGGCGTCCCGAACGGGTGATGGAGGCCTTCGTCTCTCTGCCCGAGGTGGAGCATGTCCACGAGAAAGGGGAGACGCGCAGCCGAGTGAAATTTCGGAACGGGCTGGACGTGGACCTCCGGGTCGTCCCTCGGGAGAGTTTCGGCGCGGCGCTCCAATATTTCACCGGGAGCAAGGAGCACAACATCGCGTTGCGACGGATCGCCGAGCGAATGGGGCTGAAGCTGAACGAATATGGGCTGTTTCGCGGGGAACGTCGCATCGCCGGGCGAACCGAGGAAGAGATCTACGAAGCGCTGGGGCTGCGTTACATCCCGCCGGAGCTGCGCGAAGATCGAGGCGAGATCGAGGCGGCGCGTGAGGGACGATTGCCGCGCTTGATCGAATACGGGGATCTGCGCGGCGATTTGCAGGTACAAACCAACTGGACCGATGGCGCGAATTCGATCGAGGAGATGGCGCTCGAAGCCCGACGGCTCGGCCTCGAGTACATCGCCATCACCGATCATACGCGCAGCTTGGCCATGACGCGCGGTTCGGACGAAGCCAAACTCCTCGAGCAGATCGCGGAGATTCGCCGCTTGAACCGCAAGCTCAGGGGGATTCGAGTCCTCACTGGCGCCGAGGTCAACATCCGCAAGGATGGGACGCTCGACATCCGCGACGATGTGCTCGCGCAATTGGACGTCGTTGGCATCGCCGTGCATTCGCATTTCAATCTGTCGCGCCAGGAGATGACGGAGCGCATCGTGCGCGCCATGCGAAATCCGCATGCGGATATTCTCTTTCATCCGACCGGGCGCATCCTGCTCAAGCGCGAGCCGTACGATGTGGACATGGACGAGATCATCCGGGTGGCCCGGGAGACGGGGACGATCTTGGAGATTGATGCCTATCCCGAACGCCTCGATTTGAAAGACGAGCACATTCGCAAGGCCGTCGAAGCGGGGGTGAAGCTCGTCATCGACTCGGACGCGCATCATGTCGGCCATTTTCGGGTCTTGGCTTATGGCATTGCGCAAGCGCGGCGCGGCTGGGCGCAGCGCGAGGACATCCTGAACACGCTCCCGTGCGAGGAGTTCCTGGCCCATTTGAAAGATGGGCGGCAGCGGCGTCGCCGACTATGACTTCGAGTCTGAGCGGGCGTAGGGAGGGTTTGGTCCGAGGCGGAACGGCTGTAGGGGGAAGCCGTGAAGGCGAGCAAAGCGCGGTCAGCTTGACCCTCAGGGCGGAAAGGGGTATACTCTGCCATGCAACGGGGCTTCTGCAAAGTTGGTGATGGTGGGCGAAGTTAGAGCCAACACGAGAACGTTTGGGAGGCCGATGCGAGGGACCTTATCAAGGTAGGCCCCGCCGGAGAAGCGGGGAAACCGACGATAAGGGCTAGGCCGCCCACCTGGAGAAATCCAGGTTCAACTGTCGCCACCACACGGCCCAGCGGAAGCCCCGAAGATTTTTTGCTTCAAGAGGGGATCGGTATGCGCGTGCTCGTGATCGGGGACATCGTCGGGCGCCCGGGACGTCACATCGTTCGGGAGAAGCTTCCGGAGTTGAGGCGGCAACTGGAGATCGAATTCGTTGTCGCCAATGTGGAGAATGCCGCCGGTGGCTTCGGCGTCACGCCCGAGGTGGCGCAGGAGCTATTGGCCGCGGGCATTGACGTGATGACGTCGGGCAACCATATCTTCGACAAGAAGGAGGTCTTTCAGATCATCGAGACTGAGCCTCGGCTCTTGCGTCCGGCCAATTACGCGCCGGGCGTGCCCGGGCGTGGCGTTTGGTCCGGTCGCTCTGCGCGCGGGCATCCGATCACGGTGATCAATCTGCAAGGGCGCGTCTTCATGTCCCCGAGCGATTGTCCGTTTCGGACCGTTGACGCTCTCTTGGCCGAGATTCGCGAGCCACGGATCATCATCGTGGACATGCATGCCGAAGCGACGTCGGAGAAGATCGCCATGGGGTGGTACTTAGATGGGCGGGTGAGCGTCGTCTTTGGTTCGCACACGCATGTGCCGACGGCTGACGAAAGGATCTTGCCCAGGGGCACGGCGTATATCACCGATCTCGGCATGACGGGACCGTATGATGGAGTCATTGGCATCAAACGGGAGCAGATTCTAGAACGGTTCCTGCATGGTATGCCGCAGCGGTTCGAGGTCGCTTCCGGCGACGTGCGCCTCTGCGGCGCCCTCATCGAGATCGACGAGACGAGCTATCGCGCCACGCACATCGCGCGCGTGATGGTGACGGACGGGAGCACGCTGTCGGAGGCAGCGCGGTGAGCTATCTTGCCTCCTTCGACGGGACGAAGTACAATCCCACTTTGCGAAACCATCCAGGGGGAAAGGTATGAGAACGATTGGTCTCATGATCGCCCTGCTGAGCCTTGGGGGATGGGCTTCGGTCTGGGCGCAAGGACAGACCCCGACGCAATCGCCGCCGCAATCGCAAGGAGCGACGCCGGCGCCCGTTCCCGTCGGACGCATCGCCGTGATCAACACGAACGCGTTCTTCGCCGATGATGGCATTCAGCAGCTCCTTCAGCAAGCGCGGCGGGTCAACGACATGTTCAAGGATAAGGAGGCGGAGTTGAAGGCCCTCGAGCAGCGCGTGGAGAGTTTGCGTCGAGAGTTGGAGACACAGGGGCCGAACCTGACCCCACAAGCGCGCGCCGATAAGCAGGAAACGCTCGAGCAGCTAGAACGCGAATACCAGCGGAAGAAAGAGGATGCCGAGCGCGCGTATCAACGGGCTCTTCGGGATGCCATCGGGCCGGTGCGCGAACGGATTGGGGCTTTCCTGGAGACGTACGCCAAGAGTCGAGGGATCACCATCGTCTTAGAGGTCGCCAATCTCGTGCAGGCGGGGGGGCTCGTCTACGTGGATCCGGCGGCCGACATCACGCGCGATTTCATCAATGAGTACAACAAGGCCAATCCGGTGACGACGTCCTCTGCGCCTTCATCGGCGGCGCCGGCCTCTTCGAGCGTCGAGCGCCCGGCTTCCGGAGCTCGATCGAGTCCGGCCTCTCAAAGGACCCCTCCGCGAAGACCGTGAGGGCGAACGTTCGCGAGCGCGGAGGAGCTTCTCGTTGAGGACAATCGCCGCGTCGTCCGCACAGTGCGTGGGAGACCTATGGAGACCGTATTCGATGCCGTGCAGATTCAGCAGTTCCTTCCGCATCGGTATCCCTTCCTGCTGGTGGATCGCATCATCGAGTTCGAACCGCGGAAGCGGATCGTCGGCATCAAGAACGTGACCCTCAATGAGTTCTTCTTCCAAGGCCACTTCCCGGGGGCTCCGGTCATGCCCGGCGTCTTGGTGATCGAAGCGATGGCGCAGACGGCCGGCGTGCTCATGTACCATGAAGTGGCCGATGCGAGCAATAAGCTCGTCTTCTTCACGGGCATTGACAAGGCCAAGTTCCGACGACCCGTCGTGCCGGGCGATACCTTGCGCTTGGAGCTGACGGTCCTCAAGCTGAAATCCCGCTACATTCGGTTGCGGGGAGAAGCGTATGTGGATGGGCAGTTGGTGGCGGAAGCTGAGATCACCTCGTCGCTGGTCGACATCAACGCCGTCCGCAAGAACGCTGCCGCACTTCAAGTCCCCGCGTTTCAGGCGGACGCCTCGTCCCGTGTGGACGATACGTCGGGGGAGGACGCATGAGCGTCACCATCCATCCCACGGCCATTGTGAGTCCGCGCGCGGAATTGGGCGAGGACGTTCACATCGGTCCTTATGCCATCATCGGCGATGACGTGATCCTCCACGACCGCGTGCGCGTGTCCGCGCATTGTGTCATCGAAGGGCCGACCGAGATCGGGGAAGAGACCGTCATCTTCCCCTTCGCTTCGATCGGGCAGATCCCCCAGGACCTGAAGTACAAGGGCGAGCGCAGCCGCGTCGTCATCGGTCGGCGCAATCGCATTCGCGAATACGTGACGATCCACCGCGGGACGGAAGGCGGCGGCGGGCTCACGATCATCGGGGACGACAATTTGCTCATGGTGCAAGCGCATGTGGCGCACGATTGTCGCGTGGGCAATCACGTCATCATGGCCAATGGCGCGTCCTTAGCTGGTCATGTTCTCGTTGAGGATCATGCGACGCTCGGCGCCTATGTGGGCGTGCACCAATTCTGCCGCGTCGGGAAATATGCGTTCGTGGGCGCCTACGCCGTCGTGGTGAAGGACGTGATGCCCTATTCCCTCTGTGCGGGGAATCATGCCCGTTGTTATGGGCCGAATACTGTCGGACTCCGTCGCAAGGGGTTCACGCCCGAGCAGCGGCGCGCCATTGATCGGGCGTTCCATCTGCTGCTCTCTTCCAAGCTCAACACGACACAAGCGCTCGAGGCCATGCGGCGAGAACTCGGCCATATCCCCGAAATTCAAGACCTCATCGCCTTCATCGAGACCTCGCAACGGGGCGTCGTGAAGTGACCCAGTCCGAGCATGAACGGCGCTACGGCTTGATCGCCGGCAACGGGAGGTTCCCATTCCTTGTGCTTGAGGGGGCGCGGCGGCGGGGGATCGAAATGGTTGTCGCCGCGATTCGGGAGGAGACGTCCCCGGAGATCGAGCGCCAGGCGCGTCTGGTGCGCTGGCTGGGCGTCGGACAACTCGGCCATCTGATCGAATTCTTCCGCGAACATGGGGTCACGCATGCCGTATTGGCGGGGCAGGTCAAGCACGTGCAGATCTTTGGCCCCGCTCTTCCCGATTGGCGCATGGTGAAGCTCCTCCTGCGCCTGCCTCACAAGAACACGAACAGCTTGATCGGCGCTGTGGTCGCCGAATTGGAGCGCGAGGGCATCCAGGTCGTGGATTCGACGCTCTTCGTCGCCGAACTACTGGCGCCCGAAGGAGTGCTCACGGCGCGTGCGCCTTCGCGATCGGAGCGAGATGATCTCCAATACGGATTGGAGATCGCTCGCGAGATCGCTCGCCTGGACCTGGGGCAGACGATTGCCGTGAAAGATCGCGCGATCGTCGCCATTGAAGCGATGGAAGGGACCGATGCGACGATCCGTCGCGCCGCTTCGCTGCTTGGTGGACGTCCGTTCGTCGTCGTCAAAGTCGCGCGCCCGAATCAGGACATGCGCTTCGATGTCCCCGTCATTGGCGTTCCCACGATCGAGACGATGATCGAATGCCATGCGACGGCCTTGGCCATCACGGCGCACAAGACATTGCTCTTGGATCGTGACGAACTCATCGCGCTCGCCAATCGCCATCGCATCGCCGTGCTCGCGGTCCCGTGAGCGTGAGCGCCCGGATCGGGCCTCCGCGCCAGGAGGCTCATCGGGCATTTCGCGTCGAGAGGACATGGGATCGCGACGAGCGAGAGCTCCTCGCGGACGATTTCGGATCGAGCGTCCATTGTGCACGACCCTTCTGCGAGGAAGCAGCGACGCTTCGAGAGGAGGATTTTAATTGGGGGGCGATGTTCATCGGCCTGACGTCGAAGCGAAGTCGCCCTCGCTCCCAATTCGTTCCGTAGAGGGTTCGCTCACGCGCCGGAGCGTTTGACGAGCCTGTAGTCCGACTTCTACCATTGTGACCATGGAAGGGCGAGCAGATAGTGCGGCGGGAGGTGACGGCGGAAGAGCGAGCAGCGCGAGAAGATCGTGCGCGTGATTGCGTGGGCGGAGGCGAATGGGGTCTGGTGACTTCCCCGGGCTTCAAACCCGGTGGGCGACGGCGAGAGCCGACGCCGGTGGGTTCGATTCCCACGCGCCTCCGCCAGACAGATTGTGAGCCCGCTGCACGATGACGAAGCTCATGAGGCAGAATCGCGACGATCATGCGCTAGGATGGTTTCGCGCGTGTCGCGCTCACTTCCGGCCCTTTTTCTTCTACGCCGGTGGGGGAATCGTTCTCGGCGCGGCGGCCGTGGGACAGGCGCCATCGGCATGGCCATCCCTGCTTGGGCTCGCCATCGTGGGCCTCTTGCTTTGGTCCCTCTTGGAATATGTCATCCATCGGGGGCTGCACATTCGCGCGCGCTCGGCGCGAATGCGCGCTTTCCTCTATCTCGCCCACGGCGTTCATCACGAGGCGTCGCACGTCGTGGGCTCGAACTTCATTCGCTTTTCAGCGAGCGCATCGGTGAGCGCGTTCTTCTTCCTGCTTTTTCTAGGCATCCTGGGCTCCTGGCCGAAGGCGGTGACGCTTCTGCTCGGCCTGTGGGGGGGATATCTGTTCTACGAATTCACGCACTATGTCGCGCATTTCGGGAATCCCCGAACCCCTTGGATGCGCGCCATGCGACGTCATCATCAGCGCCATCATCAGGAAGGGGAGCGCACGCGCTTTGGCGTGACGACGCCGCTTTGGGATTGGCTCCTGGGGACGCTGTAGCGAGAGGACGTGCCATTGTGTTCCTTCGCGTCCTCTGGTAAATTCCCAGATGTCTCGCGCGCGTGGGGAAAGGCGAGGGGCGAGAACGCTTTCTCCCGTAGGCAAAACGCCATGGGCGCGGAAGTGCGAGATTGGGTGGCGTTGAGCTTGGTGACTGGCATCGGATCGCGCACGGCCGGGCGCTTACTGGAGCGCTTCGGCTCGCCGACGAATGTCTTCGCCGCTTCGCGATCGGAGCTGCAGGCGTTCGGGTTAGAGGACGAGGTGATCGATCGGATTCGTTCGGAAGAGCCACGACGGCGGGCGGAGGAAGAACTAGCGAAGCTGGAGAAGCTCGGCGCCGAGGTGCTCACGCTCGAAGATCCGCGCTATCCGCCGCTGCTGCGGCGCATCTACGATCCGCCGATCGTGCTCTACGCGCTCGGACAGGTGGACGCGCTCGCGGCGCCAGCACTCGCGATCGTGGGGACGCGTCGTCCATCTCCCTATGGGGTGAACGTGGCGACGGAGCTAGCGCGCGATCTGGCGGGGCGCGGCTTGGTGATCGTCTCCGGGTTCGCGCGTGGCATTGATGCGGCGGCGCATCGCGGAGCGCTCGAGGCGAAAGGTCGCACGGTCGCCGTCTTCGGCACGGGATTGGACATCGTGTATCCACGCGAGCATCGGGCGTTGGCCGAGGAGGTTCGTCAACACGGTGTGTTGGTGTCGGAATTCCCGACGGGCGTCTCGCCGCTACCGCAGAATTTCCCGTTTCGGAATCGGATCATCAGCGGGATGAGCTTGGGCGTGGTCGTCGTGGAAGCCGCTGAGCATAGCGGCTCGCTCATCACGGCTCGTCTGGCGCTCGAGCAAGATCGCGAGGTCTTTGCCGTTCCCGGGCCGATCACCTCGCCTCGGAGCTACGGCCCCAACTACTTGATCAAATGCGGAGCGAAGCTCGTGCAGTATTGGCGCGATGTCGTCGAGGAGCTGCCGCTGGATGTCCGGAAAGAGATCTTGCGTCGCGAATCCGAGGTAGCGCCGGCCGCTCCGACGCAACCGCACCTGCCGCTGGATGAGCACGAGCAGCGCGTCTTGGAGCTGCTGCACTTTGACGTGCCGACGCACATTGATGAGCTGCTGCAGCGCAGTGGTCTGGCCGTGCCCGAGCTGATGCGCATCTTGCTCGAGCTCGAAGTGAAAGATAGAATCAGACAGTTGCCGGGAAAGCAGTTCGTGAAGAAGTTGTGACATGGCGAAGAAACTCGTCATCGTCGAATCGCCCGCCAAGGCCAGGACGATCAACAAGTATCTCGGTCGAGAATTCACCGTCATGGCCTCGGTCGGGCACATCAAGGACCTGCCCGAGAAGGAATTAGGCGTCGACATCGAGAATGACTTCCGCCCGACCTACGTCATCATCCCCGATGAGGTCAAGAAGAACAATCAGAAGATCTTGGCCGAGTTGAAGCGGGCGGCGCGCGAGGCCGAGGCGATCTATCTGGCGGCCGATCCCGATCGTGAGGGAGAAGCCATTTGTCAACACCTGAAGGAGGAGTTGGTCGGTCCGCGCGAGGAGAAGCCGGTCTACCGAGTCCTGTTTCATGAGATCACGCCGCATGCCGTGCGCGAGGCGTTTCAACATCCTGGGACGATTGATCGTCACAAGGTCGAAGCGCAGCAAGCGCGGCGCATTTTGGATCGGCTCGTCGGCTATCTGGTGAGTCCGCTGTTATGGAAGAAAGTGCGGCGTGGGCTTTCAGCCGGACGCGTGCAATCGGTCGCCTTGCGGTTGATCGTCGAGCGCGAGCGCGAGATCGAACGGTTCGTCCCGACCGAATATTGGACACTGGGCGCGCGCCTCTCGGCGGCTGAGCCGCCTCCCTTCGTGGCGCGACTGGTCCGCATCGGGGAGCAGGCCCTCAAGACGAGCGAGTTCGAGCAGGGCGTTCGCCCGACCGAGCGGCACATTCGAACGGAGGAGGAAGCCCAAGAGCTGGTGCGCCAGCTCTCCGAGAGCGAGTTCGTCGTCGCATCGGTGGAGAGGAAGGAGAAGAAGCGCCATCCTGTCCCCCCGTTCACGACCAGCAAATTGCAGCAGGAAGCTGCTCGTCGGCTGCGCTTCTCGGTGAAGAAAACGATGAGCCTGGCGCAGAAGCTGTACGAGGGCGTGGATCTCGGTCCCGAGGGGAGCGTGGGACTCATCACCTACATGCGGACGGATTCGACGCGGGTCTCGGAGACGGCTCTGGCCGAAGTGCGCCGCTTCATCGCCGAACGCTATGGCGAGGAGTTGCTCCCTGAGGAACCTCACATCTATCGCACGAAGAAAGACGCGCAAGACGCGCATGAAGCGATTCGTCCGACGTCGGTCTTCCGCACCCCTGAGCAGGTCGCACCGTATCTCAGCCGCGACGAGTTGGCGCTCTACAAACTCATCTGGCAGCGGTTCGTCGCTTCGCAAATGAAGCCTGCCCTCTTCGATCAAACGGTCCTCGAGATCCGCGCGGGGACATTCACCTTCCGCGCGACGGGATCTGTCCTTCGGTTCTCTGGCTTTTTGACCGTCTACGAGGAGGCGAAGGAGGAGAAGGAGAACGAGGAAGAAGAGGAGGCCACTGCGGTTTTGCCCAAGGTGGAAGTTGGGGAGAAGTTGACGCTCCTTGAGCTGCTGCCCGAGCAACATTTCACGCAACCGCCGCCTCGCTATACTGAGGCCTCGCTCGTCAAGGCACTTGAGGAGAACGGCATCGGACGTCCCTCCACTTATGCGCAAATCCTGAGCATCATCCAGGACCGCGCCTACGTTCAGAAGGTGAACGGACGATTCAAACCGACGGCGCTGGGACGGCTCGTATGCGATCTGCTCGTGGAGCATTTCACGGACATCTTCGACGTCGAGTACACGGCGGAGATGGAGGCGGAGCTGGATAAGGTCGAGGAAGGGCGCGTCAGTTGGGTGAAGGTCCTCAGGGACTTCTACAAGAAATTCGCGGCCGATCTGGCGCGTGCCGAGCGCGAGATGGAGGATGTGCGCAAGGGCGTTGAGACTGATGAGCAATGCCCCGCCTGCGGGACATCTATGGTGAAGAAGATCGGGCGCTATGGGCCGTTTCTGGCTTGTCCCTCTTGTGGGACGACGCAAAAGCTCTCTTCACCGGAGGAAGAGGGAGGAGGCTTCGAGGAGATCACGTGCGAGAAGTGTGGCCGCAAGATGGTGCTCCGACAGAGCCGATTCGGGCCGTTCCTCGCCTGCACGGGATATCCCGAGTGCACGAATACCCGACGCATTCAGCGAGATGGACAATTGGCGGCTCCCGATCGGACTTTAGACGAGCCGTGCCCGGAATGTGGGGCTCCGCTCGTAGCGCGGCAGGGACCGTATGGTGAATACATCGCCTGTAGTCGGCGCCCGGCTTGCCCTTATGTCAAGCTTGAGACGCTGGGCATTCCTTGTCCGAGGCCCGATTGCCAAGGGGAATTGGTCGTCCGACGTTCCCGTCGAGGTCGGATTTTCTATGGCTGCAGCGCGTATCCTCAATGTTCCTTCACCGTGTGGGATCGTCCAGTGAACCGTGCGTGCCCACAATGCGGAGCATCCTTCTTGCTGGAGAAAGTGACGCGGCGAAAAGAGCGCATTCAGTACTGCCATCGGTCGGAATGCTCCTACCGCGAAGCCGTTGTGGAAGAAGAGACCGTCCCCTCCACTCTGGTTCGATCGTGAGGGCCTCAAAGAGGTGAGCTCCGATACGGTGCATTCTCTCCTGATCTGGAACGCATCATGCTCTTCGATCCCGCGCATGCGCGCTATGACATCTCGGCGTTCCTGGCGCGTCGGTCGGAATGGGTATGCCGGCTCGATGGTGGGCCGCCGAAGCGGGTGCGAGATGAGCAGATCTCGGTCTCGTTCGAATTCGGGAGACTGATCCTCTTCCTCTGGGGCGAGGAGTTCTCCGAATGCTGGCGCGTCGAGGCGTATGAGATTCGGGGCGAGCGCCTCCTCCTGCGACTCGAACGGAGGCCGGGACGAACGGCGACGTTGGAGATCGCATCGGCTGAGAGCGCCGGCGGGGAGGCGATTGAGGAACGACGGCGCACCTTCGCCAACGTGCTGGGTCGGCTGATCGAGCGCGAGTTGGGCGCGCGCATCGAGTACGTGGCGACGCATCGCGACGACGCGCATCACCTCTCGGGGGCCTACACGCGCTTGATCTTCACACGGAGGGGGGAACGGGCGATCGCCATTGCAGTGAATTTGGGCGAGCCGCCGACGCGCATCGAGGGTTTGGTGACGGCTGGCCTCATCTGGTGGGAACAGGCCGCGAGTTCCGCATCAGGCGCTGAGGCGCGACGGCTCGTATTCTTCGCGCCCAAAGGAAGAGCGACGACGGTGGCGCGACGCTTGACGGTGCTGCGGTCAGATGGACCGCGCTTGGACCTCTACGAAGTGGATGAGCAGCAGGGCACACTCACGGCGGTGACCCCTTTCGACCAAGGAGCGTTGTTCGATCCGCGCCAGATGCGCTTGCCACGTCCTATCACTGAGCTTCCCCCGCATCCTCTGCGCGATCGCGCGATGGCGCTCGTCCCCGGACTCTTGCGCGTCGCTCGGCGTCCGGGCTCCGCCGTAGAATCTCTGCGCCTTCGCGGATTGGAGATCGCTCGCCTCTCGCGCGATCGGCTCTTCTTCGGCCTCGGTGCCAACAAGCGCCCTCTCCGCGACAACTGGGAGGAGTTTGAGCGCTTCGTTCACGAGATCGCCCGCATCCGTCATCCGGAGAGCCAGGAGAAAACGCATCCCGCTTATCGCCTTCAAGCCGAACGGTGGTTGGAAGAGGTGATCCGCGAGGATGTGCGTCGCGTGGATCCGCGACTGGATCCGCGTTTTCTCTATCCGCAAATTCCGGTCTCCGAGACGGAGCGATATGGCCTTGTAGACCTGTTGGGGATCACCGACGATGGACAACTCGCGCTCCTCGAGCTGAAGACCGAAGAGGATGTGGAAGCGCCGATGCAGGCCGCGGAGTACTGGTTGCGAGTCGAATGGCATCGGCGCCGCGGGGAGATCACGCGACGCGGCTATTTCCCGGGCCTGAAGATCGCCGATCGGCCGACGCTCGTGCTCATTGTCGCGCCGTTTTTGCGCTTCCATCCGATGTTCGATCGAGTGGTGCGCTGGATTGACCCCCGCGTCCCCGTCTATAAAATTGGGATTGCGGAGGAGTGGCGAAAGGGCGTGCGGGTTGTCTATCGGGAGCGAGCGAACGCGTGATGGAACTGCATGGCATTCTGGTCATTGATAAGCCAGCGGGGCTGACTTCGCACGATGTCGTGCAGCGGGTGCGACGCGCGCTGCGGATGAGACGGATCGGGCACACGGGGACGCTCGATCCGATCGCGACCGGCGTGCTCGTGCTCTGCGTGGGGAAGGCCGCGCGGCTGCAGCGCTTCCTCACGGCGCGCGACAAGGAGTATCGCGCGCGCGTGCGTCTGGGATTCGCTACAGAGACGCATGACGCGACGGGGAAACCGACGACCCCGTTGCGCGAGACCGCGTCCATCACGGAAGCGGACATCGAGCGCGTGCTCGCCGAATTTCGGGGAGAGTACGAGCAGATTCCGCCCATGTACTCGGCCAAGAAGAAAGGGGGCGTTCGCCTTTACAAATTGGCGCGACGTGGCCAGTCGGTGGAGCGCGCGCCCATTCGCGTGCGAATTGAAGAGTTGGAGTTGGTGGAGGAGGACGGGGCTAAGATTCGTCGCTTTGAGGACGGAACGGCAGAATTCACGATGCGCGTGCGCTGTTCGGCCGGAACCTACGTGCGCACGCTGGCCCATGACATTGGGCAGCGCTTAGGCTGCGGCGCCCATCTGCACGGATTGGTGCGAACGGCCGTGGGCGAGTTCACGCTCGCGCAGGCGCTCTCGCTCGAGACCTTCGAGGCGCTCGCCCGAGAGGGGCGGGCGGCCGAAGCCCTCATTCCGCTTTCGGAGGCTCTGCCGGAGATGCCCGCACTGCGGCTCTCGGAGTTGGATGTGCGCCGCGTGCTCCACGGCCATGCCATCCCAGGACGCGGGTTCCAGCATCGAACGTATGTCCGACTTCTGGACGCATGGGGGCGGTTGGTGGCCGTCGGTGAGAGCGAGCCCGAACGTGGCCGGATCCAACCGCGCGTGGTGCTTGAGCCGTGAAGCGGCTTCATGTATACTAACTGCCGATCAGGCTCGCGCGTCGGGCCTGAGCACGCCAAACGTTGATTGACGACGTCGCAGCGGGATTCTCACGCTGATCTTTGGGACCAAACCACTCGCTCTTTTGAGATCCGGAGATTTTTTTCCTCGGGAGACGTCCATCCGCTCCCCATGAGCGGAGACGGGCGGGGAGGAGAGGCGTATGGAGGAGAGGAACAAGAAGCTGGACATCGCCGAGCTTCTGGAACGGCATCGTCAGGAGCGCGAGAAGCTCCGATGGGAGGGCACCTTCCGGGAGTATTTCGAGCTGGTGACGCAGAATCCCAAGATCGCTCGCCTGGCGCACGCGCGCATCTGCGATATGATCCTGGCCGCTGGCGTGGAGAAGATCAACGAGGGCCAGCCCAACGAGATCACGCGCTACAAGTTCTTCTCCAAGGAGCTGTTCGGCATTGATGAGGCCATCGAGAAGATCGTCGAGTACTTCAAATCAGCGGCGCAGCGTCTGGAAGTCCGCAAGCGCATCCTGCTGCTGATGGGGCCGGTGGGCGGCGGTAAGTCCACCATCGTCACCTTGCTCAAGCGCGGGTTGGAGCAGTACACTCGCACCGATGAGGGCGCCCTCTACGGGATCAAGGGCTGCCCCATGCACGAGGAGCCGCTGCACTTGATCCCCCACGATTTGCGCCCGGAGATCGAGCGCCACTACGGTATTTACATCGAGGGCGACCTCTGCCCGCGGTGCCAGTACAATCTCGAACACGTATACCATGGCCGACACGAGGATGTCCTGGTCGAGCGTATTGTCTTCTCCGAGAAGGAGCGCATCGGCATCGGGACCTTCTCCCCGTCGGACCCGAAGAGCCAGGACATCACGGAGCTGACGGGGTCGGTGGACCTGGCCGTCATCGGCGAGGTCGGCGTGGAATCCGATCCCCGCGCCTACCGCTTCGATGGCGAGTTGAACATCGCCAACCGGGGCATCATGGAGTTCATCGAAATGCTCAAGTGCGACGAGAAGTTCCTCTATAGTTTGCTCACCCTCTCGCAAGAGCAGTCCATCAAGACCGGGCGCTTCGCCATGATCTACGCCGATGAGGTCATCGTCTCGCACACGAACGAGAACGAGTACAATGCCTTCGTCGCGAATAAGAAGAACGAGGCGCTGCAAGATCGCATCATCGTGATCCGGGTGCCCTATAACTTGCGCGTGTCCGATGAGGAGCGGATCTACAAGAAGCTCCTCGATCAGAGCGAAGCTCCCAAGCACGTGCACATCGCGCCGTACACGCTGCGCGTGGCTGCGATGTTCGCTGTGCTCACGCGCCTGCACCCCTCCAAGCGCCAGAACATTGACCTCATCAAGAAGATGAAGCTCTACGATGGCCAGGACGTGGACGATTTCAAGGCCAAGGACGTGAAGGAGCTGCGCGAGGAAGCCGAACGCGAGGGGATGGAGGGCATCTCGCCGCGCTACATCATCAATCGGCTCTCCAGCGCCTTGGTGCGCGATGGGATCACATGTCTGACCCCCATTGACGCGCTGCGCGCCATCCGCGATGGGTTCGATCAGCATACGGGCATCTCCGCCGAGGATCGGGAGCGCTACATGAACCTCATCGCCATGGTTCGGAAGGAATACGACGAGATCGCCAAGAACGAAGTCCAGCGCGCCTTCGTCTATTCGTTCGAGGAGATGGCCCGCACCCTCTGCGACAAATATCTCGATAACGTCGAGGCCTATTGCAATAAGGAGAAGCTCAAGGATCCGATCACTGAGGAGGAGGTTGATCCCGACGAGAAGTTGATGCGCTCGATCGAGGAACAAATCGGTATCTCCGAGAACGCGAAGAACGCTTTCCGGCAGGAGATCCTCATTCGCATCTCCAGTTACGCGCGCAAAGGGCGGACATTCGACTACAAGTCGCACGAGCGCCTGCGCGAAGCGATTGAGAAGAAGATCTTCGCCGATTTGAAGGACGTCGTGCGCATCACGACGACGAGCAAGACGGCTGATCCGGATCAGCTTCGACGCCTCAACGAGGTGATCGATCGGTTGATCCGAGAGCATGGGTATTGCTCCGTCTGCGCCAATGAGTTGCTCAATTACGTCGGCTCCTTGCTCTCCCGCGCCTGAGGGCGTGGGAGGATCCGCGCGCGGTCCCGGCGGCCGCCGGAGGAGGGCCTATGCGTGTCCATCGTCATGATTGGTCGTTGCAACGGAAGGGCTATCTCGATCAAGAGCGTCATAAGGAGCGTGTCCGCGAAGCGATCCGAAAGAATCTCGGCTCCATCGTCGCCAACGAATCCATCATCCTCTCGGACGGCAAGAAGACCATCCGCATCCCTATTCGCTCCCTCGAAGAGTACAAGTTCCGCTACGACTACCGGAAGAAGAAGCACGTGGGGCAAGGCGCGGGCGATTCTCGCGTCGGCGACGTGATCGGGCGCGAAGGGGAGGGATGGGGACCCGGACGCGGTCCCGGAGCCGGCGATCAACCGGGCGTGGATTATTACGAGGCCGAGGTCGAAATTGATGAGATCGCCAAGCTCATCTTCGAGGACCTCGAGCTTCCTTACCTGGAGGAGAAGAGCAAACAAGCCGTTCACTCGCGCCAGCTGCGCTTCGGCGAAGTCCGCAAAACGGGTATTCTCCCCCACCTCGATAAGCGGCGGACGCTGCTGGAGAACATGAAGCGCATAGCCAAGGAGACAGGCCGCGCGCAAATCGGTCCCTTGCGCAAAGAGGACCTACGCTTCAAGAGTTGGGATGAGGAGATCCGCTACGAGACCAACGCTGTCGTCATCGCCATGATGGACGTCTCCGGTTCCATGGGCGAGTTCAAGAAGTATATCGCGCGCTCGTTCTACTTCTGGATGGTCCGCTTCCTGCGGACGAAGTACGACAACGTGAAGGTCGTCTTCATCACGCATCACACTGAGGCGAAGGAGGTGACCGAGGAGCAATTCTTCACACAAGGGGAATCGGGCGGAACGGTCGTCAGTTCGGCCTATCGCCTCGCCCTGGAGATCATTCGCCAGCGATTCAATCCCAAGGATTGGAACATCTATCCCTTCCACTTCTCGGATGGGGATAACTACTATTCGGACAACGACGAGGCCGTTCGCCTGGCCGATGAGCTGATCGCCACGTGCAATCTCTTCGGCTATGGCGAGATCGGAGAGGAAGAGTACGCCGGCTATCGGCGATCCAGCGGCGCGCTGCTCTCCATCTTCAACGAGCGCCTCAAGAACAAAGACCGCTTCGTGGGCGTTCGGATTGATCGGAAGGAGGATGTCTATCCAGCCCTGAAGGCCTTCTTCGGTCGGCGAGGGGAGATCGTATGAGCGATGCGGAGATCAAAGCCTTGGAGAAGGCGATCGAAGAGATCTGGGACAAGGCCTGCGAGATGGGCCTCGATCCGTTCCCCATTCATTTCGAGATCGTCCCCGCGACGGTGATCTACGAGATCGGATCCTACGCGCTCCCGGGACGCTATTCGCACTGGAGCTTCGGCAAGGCCTATCACAAGATGAAGCTCATGTACGACCTGGGGCTGTCGAAGCTCTACGAGGTCGTGATCAACACGAATCCGGCTTATGCCTTCCTGCTGGAGGGAAATTCCCTCATCCAGAACAAGATGATCATCGCCCATGTGATCGCCCACGTCGACTTCTTCAAGAACAACATCTACTTCTCCCGCACCAACCGTCGGATGGTGGACGAAGCCGTGACGCACGCTGAGCGGATCCGCGAGTACGAGTTCACATACGGGCGGAAGAAGGTCGAGGAATTCCTCGATGCCGTCCTCTCGATCCAGGAACACATCAATCCCGATCTCTTCATCCGCGAGGCGCGCGATGAGGAGCGGGAGAAGCCGAAGCCGTCGCCCTCCAAACCAGGGATGTATGACGATCTATTCGCCCTCGATGAACTGAAGCGGGAGACGTCGCCGGAGACGAAAGAGGAAGAGACCGAGCGTCGCTTCCCACCGAAACCGGAGAAGGATTTGGTGCGCTTCATCATGACCCATTCGCCCATCCTGGAGCCCTGGCAGCGAGACATCATGGCGATGATTCACGAAGAGATGGAGTACTTCGTCCCCCAGCTTCAGACCAAGATCATGAACGAGGGATGGGCCAGTTATTGGCACACCCGCATCTTGCGAGAGTTGGATCTGACCGATGAAGAATTCCTCGAGTTCGCGCAATTGCATGCCGCCGTCGTCTCTCCGCGCAAGGGGAGTCTCAATCCCTATTATGTCGGGTTCAAGATCTTCGAGGACATCGAGCGACGGTGGGATCACCCGACGCCCGAGGAGGTCGAGAGGTACGGTCGCGAGCCCGGAAAAGGCCGCGAGAAGATCTTCGAGGTTCGGCAACTGGAGAACGACATCTCGTTCATTCGAAATTACCTGACCCGGCAGCTCGTCGAAGACCTCGACCTCTATATCTTCGAACTGAGGGACGAAGAGGAGTGGGTGATCACGGACAAGACGTGGGAGCGCGTGCGGGATCAGATGGTCGCCGATATGACGAATTTCGGCTTCCCCGTCATCGAGGTGCTGGATGGGGATTACAACTGGAACCGAGAACTCTATCTGCGCCACCGCTACGAGGGCATCGAACTCGATATCGAATACGCGAAGAAGACGCTGGAGTATGTCTACAAGCTCTGGGGGCGCGACGTTCATCTGGAGACCGTCGTGGATGGCGAGACCCTCGTCCTCCACTACGATGGGGAAGAGCATTGGGAAGATTGAGCGAGCCTCTCATCGCACGAGGAAATTCACCCTGACGCTCCTCAGCAGAAAAAAGAGCAGTAACATTTGCGCGTTCTTCGCCGGTCGCGACAACAGACGTCGTCCACGTCAGCGCCCTTTCTCGATGTAAATGCGCACCAGCCCCTGTTCGTCCACTTCGCGCAGGAGGCGATGAGAGAACTTCTTGACCCACGCCTGAATCTCGCGCTGCTGGAACCGATTCGCCAAGACTTCGAGGACCTGACCCGGTCGCAGATCTTGCAAGGCGAGTTTGATGACGCCGAGGCTTCGACAATCAATGGGATTGAAGAGGCCTCGGACGTCCAGGGTCTTCTCCACGTGGAACGCTCCCGAACGGGCCTCGATCATCACCACACCATCACGGCATCATGGGTCTCGATCAAACCGATCGCCTCCTCGCGGGAGATGAGCTGCACGCCGGGGACGAGATCACTCGGTGCGATCCCTCGCGCTTCGGCGTCTTCCCGCACTGCATAGACCCGACCTCCGTGCTCCAGCATGAACTTCACGACGCGAGCCGGATTCGTATCGAACTCCTGCACGTCCACGCCGAGGACCTTCGCGCCTTTCATGTCCTGGCGCTCGACGGCATAGGTGACGGCCGAGTCGCGCAGCAGGACGTTCACCTCGACCGGAGTCTCCACGACGCCGAAGGCCGTCGCGAACAGATGCGGATCCACCGGCTCCATGCAAAGGTAGATCGGCTTCTCGAAGATCACTAACGTCTTCTCCGCCATAGCCTCTCCTCCCGCCTCATCGGTATGACGGAATCGTGATGACGCGATCCGCCGCCCGAACGAACTTCCACAGATCGCCGAGCGTCCCAATGGTCACCGAGTTCATCTGGTGCTTCTCGACGCCGCGCTCCTGCACGCAGAGGATGCAAGAGACCCAATCGAGCTTGGCTCCGTGCAAACCCGCACGCAGCAACATGTCGATGTATTTGCTCACGTGCGAGTGTTTCTCGCCCAAGACGCCCTGCAGGGCGCCGGGTTCGCTGTGGTCTATTTGGTCCTTGTTCGTCAGCGTGACGGCCTCCTCGAACGCCCATACGTTGACGTTGACCCCCCGCTGCAGCAGTTTCTCCGCCAAGCGGAGGACGGTCGTCGGCGCTTCGCGTTCGTAAGAGCCGGTCGCCAAGACGATGGCGACACTCTTCGCACTGTTGCCTCGAGTCATAATCCTCCTCCTGATCCGAAGCTGTCCCCGATCGCGCGGGGCGCGTCAATACCAGATGACCTTATCGCAGCCATCCACGATGAGATCGGCCAATTCATCCATGTTCGAGAGGCGCACGCCCTCGGCCACCTGCTCGATGCCGCGCGCCTTCGCCGAGACATCTTCAGCGAGCACAGTCACACCCGCTCGGCTCAAGTCGCTCAAGCGAGCGGCCAGTTGCCCTCCCTTGCGCGCGGCGAGGACGCCGTTCTCGATCAAATAGAGCGTGACCTCATGCCCGCGATTCTTCAACGATCCCGCCAGCTCCAACACGTGGGCGCTGCCCGCGTACTCGTAGAGATCGCGGCTGGTGACGATCAAATATCGGCTCATCGCCTCCCTCCTTTCGAAGAATCTCCACTGAAACTCATGTCAAAACTCCGCCCTTGCCGATCACCTCGTCCGCGCGAGGCCGGCTGGATGTCGGAAACGCTCATCGCGCGCGGCTCGCGATTACTTCGCGAACCAGATGTAATCGCCGTGAGACGTTCCCATGAAGAAGAGCATGGGGAGCGAGAGCCACGCGTTCAGGCGCGAGGCCAAGAAGGCGCGTCGCGCGAGCTTGGCCGATTCGGGCGGCATCGGCGTGCCTTGTTCCGCGCTCTCCTTCGTCCAGGCGATGACCCGCTTCTGCGCGCGCCAGATGATCCCCCACACGTTCAAGAACATGATGATCCCGTATCCGCCGCCCAAGGCGATGGAGAGCGACTTATTCCCGAGCGTCTCGCCTGTCGGCCCTGGCGCGCCGAGTATCCGAATCAACACCCATGACATGACCAGGATCAGTGCGATGACGATGACGGCCAGCACTGATCCCTTATTGAGGGCGCCCGAGACCGGCTGCAGCAGCGCATAGATGATCGCCCACGTCACCACTACGACAGCCAACCATTTGAAGAGGGTGCTCCAGGTGCCGATCCCCGCATTCTGGGCCTCCGTATGGAGGATATACATGGCGTAGTAGGTCAGCCCGACCAGGACCGTCACGACTGCTCCCCACCGGAAGAACCAAAGAGCGCGCGGCATGAGGATCGGGACGACCTTACCACGCGTTTGCGCGTCAAGCCGCTGCATGAATGGGACGTTCACCAGGTTGAAGAAATAGAGAAGCCCGATCCAAGTGATCCCTGCGACGAAGTGAGCCCATCGCAGGAAGATCTTGAAGGTCGAGGTCGCATCCGGAGCGTGAAAGGTACTACGTCCCACCTCCGGTTCGAGAAGCATCCACATCAACATCATGCCTCCCACGAGCCCCAGTGTCGCCATAGCTCCTCCTTTCCCTCTCGATCGCCTCCCATCTTCCTCAGCGTAGGCCCACGGTGGCTCTCCCACATGCCCTGGCCGGCCGAAGGTCCCCATCAGGCCCCCGCCGGCCATACCAGCCTCGCGCCAAGAGATGATAGAGGCCATCGGAGAGTTTGTCAACGAAAATGTTTCTTAATCTCGAACTCGGCGAACAAGTCCGCGAACGAGAGCTGCTCGGCCGATGGCTCCTCCTCTTCCGTCGAGCGCGAGCGCCCGCAGCCGAGGGCCGCCTTGACATCGCGCAGATGGAATCGAATCAAGCGCTTGGTGAGCACGATGGCCGGGATTCGTCCGCGACGACGCAAGCGATGAATCGTCGCCTCGCTGACTTGCAGCAGGTCAGCTAATTGCTTGGCCGTGAGGAACTCCGTCCGTCGCTCCATCGTCTCACCTCCCTTTGGCGCGCGCTTTCAATCGCAGGGCGACGCGACGGCGCTCCAATCCTCCCACCTCGACGATCTGCACCTCCGGCTCGTATCCACTCGCGGTCGCCGTGAGCCGATATCGCCCTCGTTCGCCCGGGACGCGAAAGGCGAATTCCCCGCTGGAGTTGGAGACTTGCTCGAGTTTGAGCGGCGGGACTTTCTCCTCGTCGATGGGAAGACGCTCGAGCACCACGCGAACGCCCGGCAGAAGGAAGCCGTTCGGATCAAACGTCGCCCCGCTGATCACAGCGTAGGCCTCGGCACGACGAAGCCGAATGGGTGATTTGAGCGACGTCTCTCGCCCGGCCTTGACGTCGACCGAACGCACGACCGCCGGTTCATGATCGGGTGAGGAGATCAACAGGGCATACCGACCCGGAATGAGGTCCGACAGCACGAATCGTCCATCCTCTCCCGTCATGGCTTCAGCGAGCGTGCGATTCGTCCGTCCCTCAATGGCGCGGACTTTCGCGCGAGCCACCGGTTGTCCGCGCTCATCCTTGACCTCTCCGGTGATCCTCCCTGACGAAGAGGTTTGTGGGATTGCTCTCTCGACCGAGAGCACGAGACCAAACAGAAAGAGGATCACTCCCAATCGCCCCATGGCTCCCTCCTCGCGTGCTGGGAAAGCATAGCACACGACATGTGGGGCGCAAAGCGCTATCGCAAGGGGCGTTCGGCTCGCCGACCAAGGAGCGAGGCCTTCATGAGAATCACGGGACTTTGCTAAGATGTTCCTCGATGCTGGGCGAAATGAGGCGGAAGATCGGAGGGTTGCTGCTGACGCTGCTTCTGGGCGAAGGGATCAAGCCGGCACCGGCGCAGATCTCGTTGCGGAGCGATCTGGTGACTGTGGATGTCACCGTCTTCGATGCCAAGGGGAATTATGTGACCGACCTCCAAAAAGATGACTTCGAGCTGCGGCACGATGGTGTCCCGCAGCCGATCGCTTTCTTCGAGACGCAGATTCAACCGGAGCTGACGCGTCCCTTGGCCGTCGTCTTCGCCCTGGATACTTCGGGCAGCGTCGGACCGCAAATCGCCGAGCAACAACATGCCGCGCGGCAGTTCCTCAACCTGATTCATCCGGGATCGGTCTACGCCGTCATTGGGTTCAACGATCGGATTCGCCTCTTCCAGAAATTCACCAATGATCCCGCCCGTATTGAACGCGCGTTTGAACGCGCGCGAGAGGTTGGAGGACGGACGCGCCTCTACGACGCCCTGGATCGGGCCATCACGCTCCTGAGCCGCGAAGCTCCGCGACGACGCGATGGACGGCTCGTCCGCCGCGTGGTGATCGTGATCACCGACGGCTTCGATTACACAAGCACCATCCATCACGCTGAGGTGATTCGACGAGCCAATGCTGCCGAGGTCACCATCTATTCCATCACACTTCCTTCGTACGTCCTCTCGGTCACCGGTCGGAGGCGCGTTCCCACGTTGCTCGACGCGTCGGGGATCGTACGACAGACGGGTGGACGGGACTTCTCGGCCGAAGAGCGAGATTTCACGCCGATCTTCAAGGCCATCGCGGAGGAAATTCGCGCTAGCTATACCCTCGCCTACTACCCTCCCTTGGAGCATCGGCGAGATGGACGGTTCCACGAGATCACGGTGACCGTCCGTCGCCCAGGACTCATCGTGCGACAGAGCCGTCAGGGATATCTCGCTCCTCGAGGATGAGCCCTCACCACTCTTCCTCGTCCTCTTCCGAAAAGTCTTCCTCCAGCTCCGAAGCGACCTCGAACTCCAGCGGGTCCACCTCGATGACCTCCAGCTCGGCATCACACTCGGGGCAGGTCACGAAATCCCCGATCTCGACGTCCGGCGAGACATGTACCTCCCCATCGCATTCCGGGCAGATTCCCGATGGCATAGCTAGCCTCCTCTTTTGACGTCATTCGGCATCGCGCCTGGCGAAAGATAGCAAGAATCTCCACGCGGAGCAATCCGCGACCTACGGCCGCAAGCGCTCGCGCGCCACAGTCGACTCCGCGCTTTGCGGATACCGGGCGAGAAGCTCGCGATACGCCCATCCGTCATATCGAAGGCGATCAGCACCTTCGTCATAGACGAAGGTGATCCCCAAGCGATTATACCGATCGAGGCTCACATCGTTGAGAAACCATTGACGGCGGAGCGTCGCTGATGCTGGATCTGGAGCTCCCCATTGTCTCCTCAAGCGCGCGGTCAATTCTTGAGCAGCCCGCTCCGCTTCCTCGGCCAGAATCAGGAGCGCTCGCGGGCGCAGCGGCGAGCGCTCAAAATGCGCGACGAGGATGCGGGCGAGTTGCAGACGACGAAAGCCCTCGGCTTGCTCTATCAGTTCCAGCAAGCGCTGATCGTCCCCGCGACGCGCCGGCATGACGAAAGCTCGCTCATGCAACCATCCGCGCGTGCGTCGCGTCGTCGCCACCCGGTGGAAGACCGTCCCATCGGCCTCTCGTCGTTCGTTCAACACAGCGACAAATCGCCCCACACGCAGCCGCGCGATGAGACGCCCATTCAACCGGGGCTCGCGACGCAAGGCCGAGAACCGTTCGTCCACAACGTACCCCGAAAGCGCGCGAAACGAGGCCGCCGACTGTCCCCACGCGACAGCGGACAGACCGAGACCATACACCAGCAAAAGACCGACCCCTGCACCGCGCGTTCGGAGAAGGACCGACCCAAGCATCAACTCACCGGAGAAGGTTCAGGGAAGTTCAGCCAACCGCGGCCTAGACGGATTCTCCTTCGAGGAACGCGCGCAACATCCACGCCATCTTCTCGTGCCGCTGCATCAGCTCGATCAGGAAATCGTTCGTCCCCATGTCGCGATACTTCTCAGCGCACGTCTCCGAGTCGGTCCGCAAATGCCGAATGATCATCTCATGGTCCTCAAGCAAATTCACAAGCATCGCGCGAGCGGAGGGATACTTCCCCGGATGTTCCTTCAGACGCGTCCGCTTGAGGAACTCCGTCAACGTCCCGATAGCGGGACCGCCCAGCGCGCGAGCGCGCTCGGCGACCTCATCCACGATATCGCTCAAGGCCTCGTACTGCTCCTCGAAGAACTGATGCAGCTCGTGAAATTGCGGCCCCGTGACATTCCAGTGGTAGTTCCGCGTCTTCGCGTAGAGGACGAATTCGTCGGCCAAGAGCGTGTTGAGGATTTCCACGACGCCCTCGCGCTGTCGCTCCGTGAGTCCGATGTTCATCTTCATACGCCAACCCTCCTTACGACCCGGAGGCTTCCGGGAACGCCAAATCCTCCATCAGACTGCGCCGCACCGCGATGGGGATCGTCGCTTCGGCGCGATAATTCTCGTGCGTGATGGCGAGCACGGCCGGAAGCGATTCGTCCCTGAAGGCGCGAATCTCCTCCGGACTCAAGCGAAAGCGCACATAGTGGACCGTGCTCGTCTTGTCCTCCTTGCTGCGTCCGGGCTCATACAGGGCGCGGATCGCTGGCTGATCGCCGATCCGCAGCCAAATCTGCTCCTCGATTCCGACGAGCTTCGGCAACCATTGGCGCAACACGTCGAGATCGTCGATCTCGATGAGCATGGTCGCGCTCAGCTCGTTGTCCCCAGGGATCAGCTCGTTATAGATGTCGATCTCTCGCTGAATCTCCTCCTCATGAACCAGGCGTTCGGCACGCATCATCTCCTGGATTTGGAAGAGGACGGTCTCGCGATTCTCGAAGACGAAGGTCACGATGTCCCCCACTTGAACGCGACGCCTCTTCTTCAACTCGATGATCGCGCGGCGAAATTCATCGCGGATCTTCTCGTACTCCGCGATATTGCGGATATCCGCGAGCGTGATCTTCCTCATAGTCGTCCTCCTTCTTCCTCTAATCCGTAGGCTCGCGCCAGGACCTGAATGGGATGAACGGAGCGCCTCTCCGTCCCTTGTCGAATCTGCAGTCCCGCCAACGGACAATCGGAGACGACGAGATCGGGCTGTTCTCGCTCGATCTCGCGAAAGAGCTTCTCGGCGACTGTGAGCGAGAGGGCATGATACTCTCGCTTGAGGCCCCACGTCCCGTCCACTCCCGCGCACCGTTCGATCATATGCACTTTCGTCCCAGGAATCAATTGCATCAGGTCCCGCGATTTGTATCCAATGTTCTGAGCGCGCAGATGGCAGGGGAGTTGATAGGCGATGCGTTGCGCGATCGGCTTGAGGTCCGTCTTCAATCGTCCCGCGTCATGGAGCCTCATGAGATATTCGCAGAGATCGAAGCTCCGTTCCGCAAGACGACGCGCCTTCTCCTCGCCCAGAAGGACCGGATACTCATGCTTGAGCATGTAACTGCACGTCGGGCCGGGGATCACAACATCGTAGCCTTTCTCGACTAACTCGCCGAGCACCCGCACATTCTCGCGAGCGTGAGCGAGCGCCGACTCAATATCTCCGCCATCCAAAAAGGGCATTCCACAGCAGCGCTGCGCAGGGACGATGACTTCCAACTCGTTGTGTTCGAGGACGCGCACGGCGGCTCGCCCCACGGCCGGATCGTGGTGATTGACGTAGCACGTGTAAAAGAGCGCCACCTTCCCGTTCCCCGAGCGCGTTTGAGCGCGCCTCCGCTCATATGCGCGGAACCAATCCACGAACGTCTCCCGATGATATTCGGGCAGATTCCGATCCCGATGAATGCCGATGATCTTCTCCATGAGCACGCGGACGGGCCGAAGACGATTGGCGAAATTCACCAGCGGCGCCCATCGGCTCCCGATTCGCCCCAAGGTCTCGGTACGCCCCAGGATGCGATCCTGTCGCGAGATCCCATGTTCCCGAGCTTGGACGGCCTTGGCTCGCAGCATGAGCCGCGGAAAATCAATGTCCCATCGGTGCGGCGGCGTATAGGGACAATGGTTGAAGCAGAGCTTACATTGGTAGCAGAGATCTACGATCCGCGTGATGTCGGCTCGAGTGAGATTCTCCACATCCTCTCCCTTAGCATCGATCAGCTCGAAGAGGACGTTGAAGGATGGGCAGAGATTGAAACACCGCCGACAGCCGTGACAAATATCGAAGACCCGGCGTAGCTCTCGATCGAGCGCCTCGCGATTCCAAAAGTCCGGCGACTTCAGATCAAACGCCATAGTCCATCCCCTCTGGAAATCCCCCACAGGGAGAGTAGGCCTCCGGGTGGCGCCGAGGCCACCCGGAGATCGAGAGAGAAAGGCATCGAGGCTGCTCGCACAGCACCTCCCGACCGATCACCTCGTGACCAGGAGGTGCTCCCATCGCTCACGTGAGCGATTCAGCTGGCTCCTTGCCCGCAATTTGCTGCAGCCCCTTGGTGAAGCGGGCCGCGTGTGACTTCTCCGCGCGCGCGAGCGTCTCGAACCACTCGGCGAGCTCGTCGAAGCCCTCCTCGCGCGCCGTGCGCGCGAATCCCGGATACATCTCCGTGTACTCGTAGGTCTCGCCCTCGATGGCCGACTTCAAGTTCTGCTCGGTCGTGCCGAAGGGCGTACCCGTCACCGGATCGCCGACTTCCTTCAGGAAGTCCAGGTGCCCGAAAGCATGACCGGTTTCGGCTTCAGCCGTATCCCGGAAGAGCCCGCCGATCTCCGGATACCCTTCGATATCCGCGATGCGGGCGAAATAGAGATAACGGCGATTCGCCTGGGCTTCCCCGGCGAACGCATGCTTGAGGTTCTCCAAGCTCTTCGTTCCCTGCAACGACTTCGCCATAGTTCCCTCCTCCTTACGTGAGTTTCGCGATGCAAGACGATTATTAAATAAGAATCATTTTCCATTGTCAAGGGGCAAGCGCGCTCTCCCGAAATGACCCGCGCCGATTGACGGCTCACCCTCTTGGCGTGTAAGATACCGGTGCAAAGCATGAGGGGAGAATGATCATGAGACCGGCCTTCGTCTTCGGAAATCTGGGGCTGCCGGAACTGCTCATCATCCTCTTCATCCTCGTCCTGCTCTTTGGAGCCAAGCGGTTGCCGGAGCTGGCGCGAAGCTTGGGCCAGAGCATCCGTGCGTTCAAGGAGGGGACGGCCGAAGTGAAGAAGTTGGAAGATAAAGCGGGCAGCCCTCAAGAGGGACCATCCTCGTCCTGAACGACGGTTTGCGGAGTGTGGCCTCTAGGCGAGCGACCGCAGTGCATCGGCGGCGCGTGCCTTGTTTTTCATCAAGAGGTGCCCTTTGAAGTTCCCGCCTCATTTCACTGTCGCATAAAGGCGTTCGATCTCCGAATGAAAGCGAGCGAGGATGGCCTCCCGCCGGAGCTTCCCGTTAGCCGTGAGCAACCCATTCTCGATCGTGAAGGATTCGGGAAGGATCGCGTACGCTCGAATGCGCTTGTAGTGGGGGAGCTGCGCGTTGAGTGATTCCAAGGCGGTTTCAACCTGCGCTGGAGTGACGGATCCCGTGATCAATGCCACAAGGTGCGGACGTCCATGTCCAATGACGACGGCGTGTTGAGCATCAGGAAGGGCGCGAAGGAGCAGGTCCTCGAGCGGTTCTGGCGGGACGTTGTGGCCTGAGCTGAGGACGATGAGGTGCTTGACCCGTCCGAGGATCCTCCAATTTCCCTTCGCATCCACTTCGCCATGATCCCCGGTGCAGAACCAGCCATCGCGGAAGGCCTGAGCCGTGGCTTCCGGGCGATTCCAATAGCCGGGGAAGACGTTGGGACCCCGAACGATGATTTCCCCATTATCGGCGAGTTTCATCTCGATGCCCGAGATGGCGCGGCCTACATATCCGGGCACGAAGTCCAGCGGATCGTCCATCGTACAGATGGCCGTTGTCTCGGTGAGGCCATAGACCTGAAGCACGGGAATCCCAAGCATCATGAAAAAGAGCTGGGTCTCGCGGCGAAGCGGAGCTGATCCGCAGATGAGCGCTACAAGATCGGATCCGAGTCGTCTCCGAATCGCGTGGAAGAGAGGACGGCAGAGCGCGAGCCACAGCCGATCGCGAGCCGAGGCTGCGCCGTCGAAGTGATGAAACCAAGCGGCTTGGCCCCGCTCGAAGAGCGCACGGACGATCCGGCCCTTTTGTCGCATCTGATCTTCGATGCTCGCGCGCATTCGCTCCAGAAGAAGCGGGACATTCAGAAAATAGTGGGGGCGAGCCAGTTGCATCTCCTCGCTCAGGCGCGTGAGATCGGTCGAGAGCGTCAGCGTGCTCGGTCGCGACAAGCACGTCAGGAGCAGAATCCATGAGCCTGCGAAACAGAAAGGCAGGTAATGGAAGACGCGCTCCCGATGACGTCGTGGACCCATGAGCCGGTTGAGCCGTTCGTGCGTGTGCGGGAGCATGAAGGTGACGTTCCCGATGGTGAGGACAACGCCTTTGGGCTCACCCGATGTCCCTGACGTGTAGATGATCGTCACCGGCTCCGAGTCAGCGCGTGGGATCGGGGCGTCGGGAATCGCCGCATCCTCCGCGCTCGGCGCGAAGATCTCTTCCAGCAATGGCATCGGTGGTGCTTCCGACCACAAGGTGCGTATTCGTTCGCGCAGCGCCGCCTCCTCCACGCAAAGGAGCGCGGGCGAGCAATCTTTCAAAATGTAGACCAACTCCGCGAGTGCTTGGCGCGTGTAGAGAGGGACGACGATGATTCCCTCGGCCATGAGGGCGAGGTCGAGCGCAACCCATCGGATGCTGTTGGGAGCGAGCACGGCGCAACGATCGCCCGAGCGCACTCCCTGGCGGCGCAAGTACGCGCGTGCCGTGCGAACCAAGGCGAGAAGCTCCGCGCCCGTCACCGAGAGGATTCGTCCCTCTCGCACTTCCTGAAGGACGGGATGGTGGGCGGATTCCTGCAACTGACGGAAGATGGTCTCAAGGAAGTTCATTTTGCGTCTTCCCTCCCCGAGAGAACGCAGTGTCCGGGAATGCCGCAAAGGACTTTCTCGCGCGCAGGCCGCCATCACGCGCGGGATGAAGATTCTCCAGTCGTCGTGGATTCCTCGACATCATAGGCTTCAAGCAATCGGCGCAGCGTGGGACTGAGCGGGGGGAGATACTCCTCCCACGAGAGGATCCCCCGGCGGATGGGGAATTCCGGATAACAGCGGTGCAGATATTCCTCGAAGTGGACGCCCATGCGAGCCATGAGCTTGAGGTTCCGAACCACCGTTCGCCCGATGTCCTCGCGGATGGCCTCCTGTTCTTCTTGCAACGTCATGAGGACTTGCAGCAGCTTCTCCCCCAGATCCGGATCGTCCACCTCAAGGAGAAGGTGCGCATGGCCGCGCTCGTGCATGAGATTGCGAATTCGCTCATCCATGGTGACGCCGGCCGAGACGACGCCGGCCGGCATGCTGCATACGATGCCGTGATAGCGCGAGGAGACCATGAAATGCCCGCATCGCAGGATGCTCACCAACTGATACATGTCGTACCGATCGGAGGCGAAGATGGGGACGCCACCCAAGCGTTCGGAAAGGCGACGGCAGGCGTCGCGGTCGAGCATCTCCATAGCGACTAAGACGGGGAAGACCCCGCTGCGCTCTTGGAATGCGCGAATGGCGTGTGCCAAAGCCGTCAGATAGCGCTCATAGCGGGCGACGACATCCGGTCCCCATCGGTGGAAGTAGATCGTGCGGTAATGACTCTCGCGATACGCGCCCGTGAGGGCATGCCACGCATATTTCCAGAGCGAAGGCCGTACAGGCCACCAGTAGGGATTGATCGGACAGACGATGAGAACGGGACGGCGCTCATCCCATCCGGCTTCGCGCAGGACGGCGCGTCCGTATTCCGGACCGAGCGGCTCGAACGTCCAGGCCGTATCCGTGCCGAGTTCGGTCGGGATCCCCAGCCGATTCAAGATGACGCGCGATTCCTCGTTTCGAGTGATGATGAGCGAATGGCGGCAATAGCGGCTGACCAAACGCGCGAGAAACGGGTCCATCTCGCCCGCTTCCGCGCCGTAGCCGATCGAGAGACGATTACGAGCCGAGGCGATGCCGAGCGCGCCGACCATCATCGTCGTGAGGGCGTTGGCGAATTTGCTCTTGAACATGGAGCCCTCGCAGGCGATGACGCCGTCGTATTTGGGGACTTCGCGCGCGAGCATCGGGGGAAAGACATCGGGGAGCTTGATCTGCTGCGCCCCGCGGAAATATCCGCGCGTCAGCTCGAAATTCTGCGTCATGACGCTCAGGTGCACGTGCTCATCTCCGAGAATGTGTCGGATCTGTCGCACCATCTCTTCGACGCGCACATCGGCTCCCGTATTGCGCGCCCCATTGTATCCGGCGAAGAGGAGTTTCAACTTCTCCCCCGGCCGCCATCGGTCGCCGAAGCCGAGGATCCATTGGAGCTTGAACCATTCGATCGTCGCCCCCACCCAAAGCTCGAGGATCACGTCCATCATCTCGCTCTCTCCGATTCGCGGAGATGTGAAGCTAGAGCGCGCGACGGGAGTGCCCCGACGTCCTCCGGCCATGCTTGATAGGGATAGGTGAAGCGATGCGTCGTGCTGAAGACGTAGAGGGGGTAACAATATTCGGAGAACGGCGGAGGCGTGCGTCCGAGTTCCTCCACCACGCGCGTGTTGTCGAAGACCGTATTCCACACCAGATACGGCATGAAGACCTTGAGCAATGACGCCACGTAGCCGATCGTCGTTCGGCGGCGTTCGGCGAGCCAGCTCACCGTCGCCGTGAACGGGCGCTCCAACCAGGGCAGGTACAGAGGACGAGGGGTCTTCCGAGCCCGCGCCAAGGCATCGGTCAGTTGGCGGAAGGTTTGTGATCCCACGCCGGCCGAGAGATGGTAGGTGTCGTATCGCGGTCGCTCTTTCTGATGAAGCGCGACGATGGATTCGGCGACGAAGTCCACGGGGACGATATCCAGACGAGCGTCTGGGTGAAATGGCAGCACGGGCAGATTCGCCAAGAAGACGAACGCGCGCACCATGTCGAATTGCGTCGTCGCGCCGTAGCGGCTGTCGCCGAGCACGATGCTCGGGCGAAAGATCGTGCGCGGGACATCCGGCAGCAACTCTCGGATCATATGCTCGCAGAACTTCTTCGTCCGCGCATAGGGATCGTAATCCGAGCGATTCCAATCAATGGCTTCATCCTCGCGCACGACCTCATCCTTCCGGTGACCGGCGACGGCCACCGTGCTCACATGACTGAAGCGACGCAGGCCGTGATGATCGCGAGCCGCCAGGGCGAGCTTGAGGACTTCGAGCGTGCCGCGGAGATTGACGTTCAAGCAGCTCCGTTCGGACCGTCGGTTGAGGGACGCCGCGCAGTGGATGATCGAATCCGTCGTGTGCACGAGCCGTCGGTACTCGGCTTCCGAGAGCCCGAAGCGCGGCTCCGTCAGATCGCCCACGTAGAGCGTCAGGCGCGTTTGCAGATATTCGTAGAAAGTCGGGAAATCCACGTGCAACTGGAACGCTTGCCAGAGGCGGCGAGCAGCCTCCTCCGGCCCTTTCGCGCGCACGAGCACGTTCAGAGAGTCCGCGTGGCGCTCCAGCAGCAGTACCGCCACGTGAGCTCCGATGTACCCCGTTGCTCCCGTGAGCGTGATGGCCATTGTCGGACAGCTCAATCTCCCGACGACCTCGCCGCCGCTCCCATGCTCGAAGGCGTCAGGGCGTCCGAGACGCGCTGCAGCGGTTCTTCAATCGGACGTCCCTCGATCAGCGGATATGACCATCGGCGAAGGGCCGGGATATGGATGTTGATCCAATACTCCCACCAATCAATGTTCGTGACGTCGTAGCCAAAGGTCTCGCGCTCTTCGGGCACGAGCGCCGCGTGCAGCCACTCGATGTGCGTCGCCTCGAAGATATGTTCGTTGTGGAGGATGAAGGGCTCGTACAGCTCGATGAGTTTCTCCACGCGATCCAGATCGCGCTCCTTTCGCACGAGCGATGGATAGACGAAGGGCAATGGCGCGCTGAATCGCTGCAGTGCTTGGATGAGTGCTTTCTGACTCGGCACTGAGAGCCGTTCGTATCGCTCTTTGGAGACGGGGATCGGATCGAAGAGGGCGCGCAGCCGATATTCCAGCTCCTTTTGAGCGCGGTAGAACTTGCGATGGGCGAGTCCCGTCAGCTCGATCGAGCGACGCATGGGACAAGGGTTGCGCATGGAGGTCGCCAGATGGTACACGCGCTCATGGCGACGCAGACAGAGCGCTGCCGCGATGAGTACCATGCCCCGCGCGACAAGATCCACCGGGATGACGTCCAAGCGCTTCCATTGATTCGAGGGAAGCTGCCGGAAGTAAGTCCCCAGCAAGTAGGAGATCGGCGCTGACGTGTTCACCCCCTCGTTCCATCCTCGGAACGGCTCCGCGATGGAGCTTTCCACAATGGAGGGGCGCACCACGGCGATGGGCAAGTCCGCCCCGCGAGTGAAGAGCAGCGATTCGCCCAAACTCTTGGTGAACGTATAGGTGTTTGGCCATCCCCATTCCTGCGCCCGACGCATTCCAGCTTCCACGAACTGGTTGCGCATCCAACGCAGCCGATACCGGCGCAACCGCGTCTCCAACCCAGCGGAGCTGGTGTCGTGCGCCTCGCGAGCTTTCTCCCATGCTTGTCGGCGTAGCTCTTCAGTGACCTCCGCACTCTCGGCGCGCGCGCAGATCTCGCGCACAAGCGCGTGCAGCGCTTGGCGCTCGCGCTCGGTGTCGAAATCAGGTGCTCCGCGAGGTGTATAGTTCGGGATGGGAACCTCCGGAATGTAGCCATCTCGATACCCGACGACATAGCAGGTCGAGAGATGCAAGAGCGCCGCCCGCTCGCACTGCCGCACGAAGTCGAGCACATGCAGCGTCCCCTCGACGTTGATGGCCAGCGCATCGCGGAGATCGGGATTGAAATCGGTCAATCCCGAACTGTTGACCACAAGATCGAGCGTCTTATGCAAGCGCGCGCGCGTCTCCGGATCAATGCCCAGATTGGGTTGGGTGATGTCTCCCGCGATGACTTCGACCCGCTCGCTCAGGTATCGCCTCCACTCTTCCCCATAACGCTCGCGCAGCGGCTCGAAGACCGGGGATCCGGCCACGAGCGTCTCGAAACGGCGTTCGGCTGAAGTCGAGCGATGCGGGCGGATCAGCAGATAAATGCGCCCGATCTCGGGCAGGTCCTTCAGGACCTTGGCCAGCCACACTTTCCCGATGAATCCCGTGCCGCCAATGAGCAAGATGTGTTTGCCCGCGAGCGCCTCCCGCACGGAGAGGCGCTCGATCGGCTTCGGTTTTCGGAAGAGCACTAAGCGAGAAGAGACCGAAGGGAGACTCCGCTCTCGGCTAGCACGTGTGATCGCACTCCAAAGGACATCAGGCGGAAGATCGAGATCGCGCGCCAACTGTTCCAATGAGCGACGACCATCGGCTGAGAGGCCTCGCACGCGCGCCAGAGCGCCGCGCGGACGGATCACCGGATCGAGCAGTCGCCCCGTCGCCAGTCCCTCTCGGAACTCGAGCCGATTGGAGAGAATATACGGGACGCCGAGATGCTGCGCCAGAGGACGCAGGACGTGATCCAATGCTTGGCTCACGAGGACGACCGGTTCCCCTCGGGCGACGAGGTGCTGCAGGCGCGCGACCGCTTCTGGATTCAAGCGCGGCTTGAGGACGTAATGGAAGTACTCCTCCCCCAAGAGGTCGAGGCGATCCCGACTGATGCCCCGCAAGAGGGCATGCAACAAGCGCGTGGCGAGGACGCGATCGGTTAAGTAGAGGACGGGACGGATCAACGCCGAGAGCGCCAAGCTCATGCGCCGCATCCATCGTTCGGCGAAGCTCTGCGCGTTCCATGTGAAGAACGCGATGGGGCGCACGGCGCTCAGGTTCAATAGACTCCCCTCCACGCGCCAGAAGATCCACCGGACCGGAACGTTCGGATTGTGCGGTCGGCACCCATCAGACATATCGCCACTCGACGCCGTCTCTTCGTTTCGATGCCCCACTCATGCCCCGTGAAAGCGGCCCACAGTATAGCAAAGTTTGACAGAGAATAAAAGCCGGGATAATCCCCACTCCGGACCGGCGTCCTCCCGATCCTCCTTCCACGTGACCCAGATGGGCGCGCGGAGCGTCTTTGGGCGCAGAACCTTTGGCTAATGCTGCTTTTGGGTCTGGCCGGGATTCCCGTTCGACGTCTACAATTGGTCGCTGTCGGCATTGGGGAGCTTGGAGCGGAGGGGTCGAGGATGATCATTGATTTTCGCGCGGTCGCGCATTTGATTCCGGGGTGGATCTTCAACGAATATGGGCAGCTCACGGGCCGATATGTCCACCGGGATCGGATCGTCTGCGTCGCTGAGAGGGGACGCATTCAAGTCTGGGTGGATCGTCAAGCGTATGAGGATCGAGATCCGGAAGGGCTCATCTGCGATTACGACGCTCGCGATCTGCTCGGCATGCGGTGAACGGAGATCGGCGACGGGGAAATTTTGAGTCAACGGGGCCCTCTTGCTAAAATAGCCCTCTCCAACAAGAGGGGCAGGAACGTCAATCCGTGCGTTTCGGGCAATGGGATTATGAGCGGAGGTGATGGACGACTCTTCGAGGCCTTCTTGGCTCGGCACGATGAGGACGCGTGGTGGCGCATCGTGAAGCAGCTCGAACGGCATATTCACGAAGTAGACCGAGTGGCCACGCGCATTTGGTTCCACTTCTTCCCGCTCTCGCTGGCGCAGGCATTACGAGAGGCGGAGGATCCGAAGGCATTGGCGCGCGAGCTATTCCTCGAGGGGACGTATCGGCTCGCGGACCAGATTGATTCCTCGCACCGGTTCCTGTACGGCCACCGCTATTGGCCGGAGGTGAAGCGCGCTGTCCTCGAGTACGCGCAATCGCCGCGCGCGTTGCAAACGTTGGACCTGACCGAGCACATTCGCGCGGTCGCGGCTCAAGTGGCCGAATGGAGGCGCGTCGAGCCTTCGCTCGTCGTCGGGATCACAGCCGTCGCCTTCATGACGTTGCAGCAAGTGGGATGGACGGCCTTCGAGGCCGCCTCGGGCACGATCGCCCTTGATCCTCGGATCGCTGCGCGCACGCCCGAGGAAGTGCTCGCTCGCCGAGCGCGCGATGATCGGCAGAGCATCTTCTACTGGTGGAAATATCCGGACAAGGTGTGGACGATCACTTTCGACGAGAATGATCCCGAGGCGACGTTCCGATTGATCAATCGCCAGCACCTGACGACGGCGGCGGCTCAGGACAAGCGCCCGCATCACCTTCGCGATCCGCGGTGCGTGCCCAATGAAGGGCCGATCCCCGTTCAGTGTCGGTCTGGATCATGCGGATCGTGTTGGGTGGGCGTGCTCGGAGGGGCGGAGAAGCTCTCGGAGATGGAGGAGTACGAGCGACGTCGGCTGTGGGAGTTCGGATACCTTGAAACCGACGAACCGAAACCCATCATTCGTCTGGCCTGTCAGGCGCGCGCCTTCGGCGCCGTCTCGATCGTGATCCCGCCGTGGAACGGCGTCATCGGACGCTTCCTGCGAAGGTGGCGGCAGCAGCGTTCGATGGAACTGACCGGGACACCCTGATGTCCCACAAACGTCTGAATTCGAGGACGCCTTCACCAGAGGCGTCCCCTCAAAAGGGGACGAAGATGAGGAAGCGCATCCTTCTGTTGGGATGCCTCGGAGTCGTAGCGGTCATGGGCCTCCTGGGGAGTGGCGCGCTCGACCGATCCGGTGCGCCAGGACCTGCCGCAACGATGGCTGGAGAGCCGTGTCTTGGAGATCGCTCGCCGAGTGCGCGCTGGAAGCGACCTGACGCCCCGGCGGTGGCCGGGAGGGGCTCGCGTCGCCATCGGACTCTCCTTTGACGGGAATTGAGGAGGTGCGGGAAGATGCGCACGTTGGAACAGACGATCGAAGAGCTGCTCGATCTGGCAGCGAGCTATTTTCGCCTGCCGCGGGAGCAGCTCTCGCCAGATGATGATCTCTTCGAGAAGCTGCGGATTGATAGCCTGCAGGCCCTGGAGCTGCTCGGACGCTTGGAGCAGCATTTTCAGATCGAGCTGCCGGATTACGAGCTGCAAGGCGTGACGAGCTTCCGGGCTTTGGCCGAACGAATTCACGCGAGGTTATGATGCTGGATTTGGAACGGTATCAGTCGCTCGGGGAAGCGCTTCGCGATGCCTTAGAGCGATGGGCCGACTATACCTGTCTGATCGAAGCTGATCGCGAGCGCGAGAATTGTCGGTTGACGTATCGGCAATTCAAGGAGCGCGCCCTGCCACTGGTGAGCGCCCTGCAACAACATGGGTTCGCGCCCGATGAGCGCGCGGCCATCATCATGACCAATCAGTCGAAGTGGCTGATCTCCGCCTATGCCATCTTCTATGCGGGCGGCGTGCTCGTCCCTCTCGATTACAAGCTGAGTCCGCGCGAACAGATCGAGCTGCTGCGGCATGCGCGCGCTTCGGTGCTCATTACGGAATTTCCGTTCTGGAGATCGCTGCGGCAAGAAGTCGGGTGGCGGGAGCTACCGTTGCGATTGGTCCTGGTGACGGAGGCACCGCCGGAGGCGGATTTGGAAGACTCGCGACGGTGGGAAGAGTTTCGCGGCGATGGCGATCCCCAATTCATCCCGCGCCGACGTCAGGATGTCGCGTGCATCGTCTATTCTTCGGGCACGGGCGGGCGTCCCAAAGGCTGCGTCCTCACCCATGAGAATTACCTCGAACAGTGCCGTTCGCTCACGGCCATTTATCCCTTCTCGCCCGAGGTCCGCTACTTGAGCATCTTGCCGACAAACCACGCTATTGATTTCATGGTGGGGTTCATCGGCCCCTTCGTCTGCGGCGCCACGGTCGTGCATTTGCGCACGCTTCGCCCGGAATACATCCGCGAGGCCTTCGTGCGCTACAAGATCACCCACATGACCGTCGTGCCGATGATCCTCAAGAACCTGGAGCGGGGGTTGCGGGAACGGTTCGCGAGCCTGCCTTGGCCCAAGCGCGCACTGCTGCAGGCGCTCATGCGATTGAATCGGTGGCTCACGCGCCGACAGCCGAACGTGCGGCTCAGCCGTCGTCTTTTCCCGGCCGTCCATCGCGCCTTCGGCGGGCATTTGGAGATGCTCATCGTCGGCGGCGCGTTCACCGAACCCTCCACGCTGCAGTTCTTCTACGATCTCGGGATTCCGGTCGCCAACGGCTATGGGCTCACGGAAGCGTGCACGGCGGTGACGGTGAATGATCTCAAGCCGTTTCGCGCCGACACGGTGGGCAAGCCATTGCCGGGCGTGGAGGTGAAGATCCTCGATCCCGACGCCGAGGGGATCGGCGAAGTCGCCGTTCGCGGTAAGAACGTGATGTCGCACTATCTGGATGATCCGGAGCTGACGGCCGAGACCATCGTGGACGGATGGTTACTCACTGGCGATCTCGGTCGCATAGATGAGACGGGCCATCTGCAACTGGTCGGGCGGAAGAAGAACATGATCGTGACCGAAGGGGGGAAGAACATCTACCCCGAGGACGTGGAGACCTTCTTCGAAGGCCTGCCCGTGAAGGAGTTCTGCATCTTCGCGGCCAATTATTTGTGGCCGGAGCGGCGGCTCGGTCAGGAACAGCTCATCCTCGTCATCCACCCATCGCCCGGGGAGGAGCTGACGGAGGCTGTGTGCCAGCAGATTCGCGAGCGCAATCGGCGGCTGCCCGAGTATAAGCGCGTGCACGGATACCTCGTCTGGGATCGTGATTTCCCGCGGACGGCATCGCTGAAGATCAAGCGGACGGTTTTGGCCGAGGAGATTCGCCAGCACCGGAGCCGCGCTGACGTTCGGGAACTATGAGCCGAGATCGGGAACGCTTCCTCGCCATCATCAATCCGGCCGCGGGCGGAGGACGCTGTGGGAAACGGGCCAAGCCCGTGCTGGCCGAGTTGCGAGCGAGCGGTTTGCCGATGGACGTCGTCTGGACGCGCCGACCGGGCGAAGCCACGCTCCGCGCGCGCGCTGCGTACCGCGAGGGGTATCGCTCGTTCCTCATCGTCGGTGGAGATGGGACGACGTTCGAGGTCCTCAATGGGGTGTTCCCTGAGGCCGAGGGCGAACCCGAGCGTCCGCGCCTTGCGCTGCTCCCGTTGGGAACGGGCAACTCCTTCTTGCGCGATTTCCTCGTGGAGGAGGTGGCGTCTGGCACTCCTTCGGGAGATGCGGAAGCGGCGCTGCAGCGCGTTCGAGAGGCCTTGCGTCAAGGCCGCGCGCGGGCCTGCGATGTGCTCCGGCTCGTGCATCGCGAAGGCGTCCTGTATTTCCTCAATCTCCTCAGCGTGGGATTCCCGGCCGATGTCGCGGCGGTGACGAACCGATGGTTCAAACCACTTGGCGAAGCGGGATACCTCCTTGGGGTCTTCGCGTGCCTGGTGCGCTTGAAGCGACGCGCTTTTCCCGTGCGCGTGGAGGACGCGCCGGAGATGGACGCCCGCCGATGTCTATTCCTCACCTTCTCGAACAGCAAGTTCACGGGCGGGCGGATGTTGATCGCTCCCCATGCGGATCCGTGCGATGGCTTGATCGAGTACGTGCGATGGGGACCGATCGGTCGAATCGGCCTATTGCGTCAGTTGCCCGGACTCTTCGACGGCTCGCATATTGCGCATCCCTTGTGCGAACGGCGAGCCGTGCGGCGGATCGAATTCTCGCTGGAAGGCCCAGTGCCGGTGATGGTGGACGGTGAAGTGCTGCACGTGCAGTGCCAACGCTTAGATGTGCTGCCCGCCGCCATTGAGGTGATGATTTGAGCAGGAGGAGGGCCGTGAGGATCGAACGACTGAAGGCATTCGCACTGGTGAGGCCGCAACGCGAGTTCCGGCGCACGAGCCGACTGCGCCAGCTCTATCTGGTGCTCCGTAGCGCGTTCCTCTGGACGGTGAGCATCCTGCATTTCTTCCCGGTGTGCACATTCCTCGTCCTGCTGGGGATGTTCGTAGACCCGCGCAAGAACGATCGCCCGCAGCGCTGGTTCTTCCGCAATGTCCTGCGGCTGGCCGGCGTCCGCTTCCAAGTTCGCTACGCGCCGGGATTCGATCCCACGCGCACGAGCATCTTCGTGTGCAATCATGTGAACATCTTCGATGCGTTCGTCATCTATTCGGCTATCCCGCAGTTCGTGCGGGGGCTGGAGCTGGAGACGCATTTCAAGATTCCGGCCTACGGGTGGATGATGAAGCGCTTCGGCAACATCCCGGTGCCGAAGGATTCGAATAATCCCGCGGCCTTTCGCCGTTTGCTGCGGCGCGCCAAGCAGGCGCTCGATGACGGCATCAGCTTGATCATCTTCGCCGAAGGGACGCGGACGCGCACCGGTCGCGTCGGCCCCTTTCAGCGCGGGGCATTCGTCCTGGCGCAGTACACGGGCTATCCCATCGTTCCCATGAGCATCGTCGGCTCCTATGAATTCCATCGGACGGGGAGCTGGATGCTCTATCCCTCGACGATCACCGTCTACATCCACGACACGATCGAGACCAAGGGGATGCGCAAGGAGGACATTGATGCGCTCATGGAGCGCGTGCATCGGATCGTCGCTGAGCCGGTCGAGCGCGCTCTCGCTCAACGCGAGGGCACGTTGGAGATGTCGAGGGCATCGTGGAGCGCCGCCGCCTCAAGGAGGCACTGATGCGCTTGTCCTCTCCAAAGTGGCTCGCTACACTCTGTAGGCCGAAATTGGCACGGCGTTCGCCGATGAGAGCGAAGCGGAATCCAATGGAGCATGCCATCCGATCGCATGACGTTCTTCGCGAAGGAGGGAATGGCCATGGCGATCCCGATTTCGACTCTCATGCCTGCGCTTTTGAGCAACGATTTGTTGCTACTGGTGGGGAGCAGTGTAATGGCGGGACTCTTCTCCTGGTTCCGGCGACGGCGGGAGGAGACCTCAGCCACTCTGAATCGCTCTTTTGATGGAGGCATTGTGATCGAGGAGCCAGAACGTCTTGCGCTGCGAGAGGAACATGGTGTCCGACCGCTCACGGAAGAAGAAGAGGGCACGGGGATTGATCAACTGCCGGAAGGGGTGTACGGATTCACCAGCGCCGTCGGGCAGTGGGATGCTCCGCTCTTTCGGAAGAAGATCTTCCTGAGCTATGAGATGCACAAGCTGCGCGATGGCTCTCCCGTGCTCATCGGATACGTCTCGTCCGAAGATGCAGAACGGATGCGGCGACCGACGGGGACGGCGACGATTCGCCTGTTCCCCGATCGGCAGGATGATGCTCCGCATCTCGTCTGCATCCCGCTGGAGCAGATCCGGCGGCATAAGCAACATTCGGAGCGGACGGGTCGGGGCTTGGAGTTAGAGCTGGAGCCTCGGTCGAATTAAGCGCCGCGACCAGGCACAGTCACTCAGGGGGGGATTAAACGATGGCCTATCGAAGCGATCTCGGGCTTCTTCTCGTTCGCGTCAGTGCAGGGGGCATGATGGCGGCCTTTCACGGTTGGGGGAAGGTGAAATCGGCCTACGCGCTGCTTCTTCATGACCAGGAGTGGCGCTTCGTGCAAACGGTCGCCAGCTTGGGCTTTCCGTTCCCGATGTTCTTCGCCATGGCGGCCGCCATCGCGGAATTCTTCGGTGGCCTCTTGCTCGCTGTTGGATTCTTGACCCGATGGGCAGCGGGCTTGATCGCGATCACGATGCTCGTAGCCGTCTATCGGCATCTGACGACGGATTGGCGGTTCGAGCTGGCAGCGCTCTATCTGGTGATCGCACTTCTTTTCCTCTTCGGCGATCCGGGCCGATGGGCGCTTGATACGCGCTTGCGGCTCCGATGGAGATGACGATGCGTTCGCGAGGCCTTTCGGTGAGAGCCGTTGTCGGCGGATTGGCTATCGCATTGTTCGTCGCGCTCTATGGGATCGAGCTTGTCCATCATGGGCCGCCGGTCACGGTGCGGTGGGTTCGACAGACGTTCGGGACGTGGGGGCTCATCTTGCTCAACATCGTCATCGTGTTGGCATTCCTGGCGCTCCTGCCCTATCGGCGGCCGACCAAACACGTGTGGAAATCGCGCGGGACGTTCATCGCCTTCGTCATCGCGCTCATGACGGAGATGTTCGGCTGGCCCTTGGTCATCTTCCTGCTGTCGCCGCTTGTGGAGATTCCGGTCGTAGCGCGCGAATATCGGCGGGCGTTCGGCGCGTGGCATCCCGAGGCCGTGGGGACGGCCCTCAGTCTGCTCGGCCTGCTGCTGATCGCTGTCGGCTGGCGACAGATCCACCGCGCGAACGGGCTGGTGACGACGGGCCTTTATCGCTACATGCGGCATCCGCAGTATACGGGCATTTTGCTCTTCACGCTCGGATGGCTCGTGCACTGGCCCTCGTTGGTGACGCTTGCCCTTTGGCCGTTCTTGGTAGCGGCATACGTGTGGCTCGCGCGGCAGGAGGAGCAGCAGGCCGTGGAGGAGTTCGGCGCGGCCTATCTCGAATACGCTGCGCGCACGAAGCGCTTCATCCCCTTTCTCGTGTGAGATCGCGCGCGGCGTAGGCTTTCGAGACGCACAGGAGCAGATGACATGACGCGACGATCCCGCGTGCTCTTGATCATCGCCCTCACCATGCTGTGGGGGGGGCAACGACCTTCCACCACGAACGCTCTGCGGTTCGGACAGCTCCCGTCAGCGCGGCTGGCTGAGATCGAACGAGTGATTCGCGCTGAGATGGAGCGGCAGCAAATTCCCGGCCTTTCGGTCGCCCTTGTGACTGAACATCGGCTCCAGTGGACGAAGGGATTTGGTTACGCCGACCTGGAGAATTCGGTCCCAGCGACCGAGCAAACCGTCTATCGCCTGGCGTCCATCTCGAAGACGATCACAGCCGTCGCCGCGATGCAATTGGCCGAGCGCGGAAGGCTCGATCTGGATGCGCCCATTCAGCGGTACTGTCCGGCCTTTCCGGAGAAGCCATGGCCGATCACGACGCGGCAGCTATTGGGACATTTGAGCGGCATCCGTCACTACAAGCGTCCGGAAGAGATCACGAGCACGCGTCATTACACGCGCATCGTGGATACGCTGGAGATCTTCAAGGACGATCCGTTGGAGCATGAGCCGGGCGCGCGTTTCACCTACACGACCTACGGCTACAATGTGCTCGGCTGCGTGATCGAAGGCGCGTCGGGCATGAGCTACCTCGACTACGTGCGGGAGAACGTCTTCAAACCGGCGGGGATGGAGCGCGCTCGCGATGACAATGTATTCGCCCTCATCCCGCATCGGGCGCAGGGGTATCGGCGGACGCCAAGTGGCGAGTTGCAGAATTCGCCTCTGGCCGACACGAGCAATAAGATCCCGGGCGGAGGCCTGTGCGCAACCGTGCTCGATCTGGCGCGCTTCGCCATCGCGCTGCAACAGGGGAAACTGGTGCGTCGCGAGACACTCGAGCAAATGTGGACGCGCCAGAAGACGCGCGATGGGCGGGAGACCTCATACGGTTTGGGGTGGAGCTTGTCCGAATATCGCGGACAGCGCGAAGTCTTCCACACGGGCGGACAGCCACGGGTGAGCACTGTGTTGTACATGCGGCCGGAGGAGCGATTGGCCGTCGTCCTCATGTCGAATCTCGAAGGCGCGCGGCTCGTTGATCTGGCGCGACGGATCGCCGATCTCGCACAGCCGTAGTCGCAGAAAGGAGGGGATATGCGCGTCGCCTTTTATCAATTCGCCCCAGAGCAGGGAGCCGTGGAGAAGAATCGAGAGCGTCTGGCGGCCGTTCTCGAAGGACTGGAAGCTGATCTCGTCGTCTTGCCCGAGCTGGCGACAACGGGGTATCTCTTCGCGAGCCGAGAAGAGCTGTATCATCAGGCGGAACCCGTCCCTGGTCCGACGACGGACCAGCTTCAAGCGTGCGCCCAGCGACGCGGCACCCACATCGTGATTGGGATCGCCGAACGCGTCAACAATCGCTGCTACAATAGCGCCGTCTTGATCGGGCCGCAGGGCGTCATCGGGATCTACCGCAAGATGCATTTGTTTCACGAGGAGAAGGAGCTCTTCCATCCGGGCGATCTCGGCTTCCCGATCTTCAACGTGAACGGGGTGAAAGTCGGCTTGCTCGTGTGCTTCGATCATTTCTTCCCGGAAGCGGCCCGGACGCTGGCTCTGCAAGGTGCACAAGTGATTTGTCATCCCTCGAATTTGATCTTGCCGGGATTGGGACAGCTCACGACGCGCGTTCGTGCGCTGGAGAATCGCGTCTTCTGGATCTTGGCTAACCGCATTGGCACGGAGACGCGTGGCTCGCAAAGCTTGACCTTCACCGGAGAGAGTCAGATCATCGCCCCCGACGGGACGCTCCTCGTCCAGGCGACGTCTCAGGAAGAACGCGTGGGCTTGGTCGAGATAGACCCTATGCGCGCGTGCGATAAGCGGGTCACGGCGCTCAATGATCTCTTCGCTGATCGCCGTCCGACGTGGTATCGCCTGTGAAGCCGTTTGGTTTGCCCGCGCCGACGCGCGCCGATATAATCCCATGACGTGGGCGATGCCTCAGCGGGTGTGGACGCGCGGGTTCGCGCGAGTCGAGCGATGAAGAGAGAAGCGCTCGCCTTCGCGCGTATTCCTGGGGTTCCTCCTCTCTTCCTCGATTTCCTCGCCGACTTCGAGAAGGTCGCCGACTTCTATCGGGGGGGACGGCTGCTGTGGCCTCTCTCAGAGGGCGAAGTGGAAACGCTTCGCGAGCGCGCGCGTCAGGCGGCCGCGCGGGCCTTGGATCGAGAGGCGCTCTGTCGAATCCTCCGAGAGCAGAATGCGCGGTGGAGAAGCAGCAGTGCGACGCTCGCCGCCATTCAGGAGTTGGCCGAGCCGGAGACGGTCGCTATCGTCACCGGCCAGCAAGCGGGGCTCTTCACTGGACCGCTCTTCACACTCTACAAGGCGTGGACGGCCATCGCCGTCGCGCGCCGCCTGCGTGCGCTAGGTATCCGAGCCGTCCCGATCTTTTGGATTCACAGCGAGGATCACGATCTCGCGGAAGTGACCGGTTGCGGTCTTCTCGGACGCGGAGGCGAGTGGGTGCAGATCCAGTACCCCACATCGGCGGACGACGAGGGGAAGCCGGCGAGCGCGCTCGTGCTTGAGGAACGGATCGAAGGGGTGCGCCAAATGCTCCTTCGCGCGCTCCCGGATTCGGAATTTTTGCCGGAGATCGCCGCTCTTCTGCAGGAGGCCTATGCGCCGGGCGTCTCGCTCGTCGAAGCGTTCGCGCGCACGATGGCGCGCCTCCATGCGGATGTGGAGCTGATTCTGCTGGACCCGTCGGACGATCGGATCAAACGCCTGATGGCGCCCATTCTCTCAGGTGCTGTTCGCAAATGGCCGCACTTGAGCGAGGCGTTGCGGGCCGAGAGCGAGCGCGTGAGAGCGCGGGGATATCGCCCGCAGATTCATCCCGAGCGGGGGAGCGCGTTCCTCTTCGTCCTGGAGGCCGGACGTCGGCGTCCACTCGCGTGGGATGGAGAGCGCTTTGTCCTTCGCGGCGGTGAGAAGGCTATCGGCGCGGAGGAGCTGCTCGAGGAGATCGCTCGGAGGCCAGCGCGATTCAGTCCGAACGTGGCGCTCCGTCCCTTGGGGCAAGATGCCGTGTTGCCCACGCTCGCCTACGTCGGGGGGCCGAGCGAGATCGCGTATTTCGCGCAGCTTGGACCGCTTTACGCGGCATTCGATCTGCCGCAGCCGCTCCTTTGCCCGCGCCTCTCGCTGACGCTTGTCGAGCCCCGCCTGGCTGAATTGCTCGCGCGCTACGGTCTTGCGCTGACGGACCTCTTCGCCGGGATCGAGGTCGTACAACAGCGACTCTTAGAGCGAACGCTCGATGATGTGCGCCGCTTTGAGGAAGCGCATCGCGCCGTGACCGAGGCCGTGGAGCGACTGCGTCCGCTTTTGCGAGATGCGGAGCCGACGCTCGAGCGACCACTAGAGCGCACCAAGGAGGCGATGCGACGTCAGATCGAGACACTCCGCCAACACTATCTTCAAGCGCGCGCGCGCCGGGATGAGGTGCTCTCTCGACAAGCGCGGCGCTTGGTGCTCGCGCTCGCGCCGCATGGGATGTTGCAGGAGCGCGCCATGAACGCCTTCTATTTCCTGGCGCGATATGGCGCGCGCCTGTTTCGCATGATCCGCGAGGAGCAAGATCTGGAGACTCGTGCGCACGGTGTGCTCTTCCTTTGATGCTCCGCGCTTTCGTGTGACGCGGACGGTCGTGGCGCAGATGGAGGACGAGGCGCGCAGGGCCGCTCCGCGAGAGTGCTGCGGATTTTTGGCCGGACGTCGAGGTATCGGCGAGATCATCTATCCCCTACGGAATGTCGCGGCGCGGCCGACGGTCGAGTATTTCGCCGATGTGCGCGATGTACTGGAGGCGTTTCGCACCATGCGGGCGCGCGGGGAAGAATTGCTCGGCATTTATCACTCGCATCCGGCATCGGCCGCTTACCCCTCGGCCACGGACATCGAGCGGGCTTACTATCCGGAGGCCGTCTATTTTATAATTTCGCTCCAGCCGGTGCTGGACCTTCGAGCCTACCGGATCATCTCCGGAAAGGTCGAGGCGGTGACCATTGAGGTCATCGAAGACGCATGAATGGCCTCCCGCATCGTCGCGGAGATCGCGGGGAGCCGCGAAGAGCGAGCATCCTCCTTCCTGTCGAGGTGACCCACGCACGGGGATCTCTCGAGGGAACAACGGGCGAAGGAGATGAGCGCGGAGTTGAAAGCCTTCTGGGATGCCTTGGTGCACTTAACGGGGCGCGAGGTAGTGGACATCGCGCTGGTGGCGTTCCTCATCTACGGCATCCTGAAGTTGATCAAGGACACGCGCGCCGTCCAAATGGTCTATGGGCTGCTTGTGTTAGGCGCGCTCTATCTGTTGGCGACGTGGGCGCGGCTCTCCACGCTGGAATTCGTCTTGCGCAATGCCATGCTCTATATCGGCATCGCCGTCATCGTCATCTTTCAGAACGAGATTCGTTCGGCGCTCGTTCAATTCGGTCGGTATCTGCCCCGCCCATTTGGCGGGCGCGGATTGCGACGCCACGAATACGAGCAGCTCTTCGAGGAAGTGATCCTGGCTGTGACGACATTGGCGGCCGAGCGGATTGGGGCCTTGATCGTCTTCGAGCGCGCCGTGGGCTTGCAGAACTTCATCGAGACGGGCGTGCGATTGGATGCCCGCGTCTCGTATGATCTGTTGGTCTCCATCTTCAATCCGCGCGTTCCGTTGCACGATGGGGCGGTCATCATTCGCGGGGATCGGATCGTGGCGGCCAGTTGTTTCCTCCCCCTCACGTTGAATCCGCAGCTCTCCAAGGAACTGGGAACGCGCCATCGCGCGGCCATTGGGATCACCGAGGACACGGATGCTGTAGCCATTGTCGTCTCCGAGGAGACGGGCATCATCTCCTTCGTCGCCGAAGGGCAGATCACTCGCCATTTGGATGCGACGCGGCTGCGCCATTTCCTGCGCGTGTGGCTTTCGGAGCCGCCGCGGGCTTCGCGGGCGCTATCCCACATGGGCTCGACGTAGGCTCGTGGGAGTTCGGCATGGGAGAGGAGCGACACGTCGAACGTCGCCTTCTGGATGCGCTTCGTCGCGCGATCCTCACCAATTTCTGGTTGAAGCTCGCCTCGTTCGGCTTGGCGCTCGCGCTCTGGTTCGTCGTCTCATCCGAGCATGCGCAGCGAGACGTGACGCTCTATAATGTGCCGGTGCGCGTGTGGACGGCGCGATCGGACATCGTGGTGACGGGCGTGGCTTATCGCGTCGTGGACGTGCGCGTGCGAGGACCGGCCAACCGGATCGCCCGGCTCAAGCCGGAGGACGTCGTGGTCTGGGTGGATGCGAGCTCGCTCGCCTCGGGCCAGCATTTGCTGACGCTCGATGCGAGCTTCGTGCGGCGACCGGAGGGGATCGAAGTTCTGCGCATTGATCCGCCGACGCTGCCCATCGAACTGCAGCGCGTGATCACGCACCATGTGCCCATTCGTCCTCGCTTCCAGGAGCACTCGCTGGCGGCGAACTATGTGGTATTGGGGTATGAGGTGCAACCCGAACGAGCGCAAGTCACTGGGCCGGAGCGGGTGGTGAGCCGACTCGAGGCTCTCTCGACGCGCCCTATCTCCCTGGCTGGAGTGAACTCTTCGCTCACGGTCACGGCACCACTGGATCTGACGGGGCTCGAATCTGCGCGCGTCATGCCGCAGGAAGCGACCATCACGATCCATGTCGAGGAAGTGGTGGAGCGGCGATTCCCCAAACGTTCGATCGTCATCGGAGCGAGAGGCGTGGAGGTGATCCCCCCGGTCGTGGATGTCATCGTGAGAGGGCCGCGCTCGATGCTCCAGGCGCTGCGCGAGCAGGAGATCCGCGTGACGCTCTCGGAGGCGGCGCCTCTTCCCAAGCGCGGGGAGGATCGGGAGGTCGCCCTGGTCGTCCAATTACCGGCGGGCCTGCGCGCGACCGAAGCCCGCTGTGAGCCCGAGCGCGTGAGGCTTCGTTCGTTGAGATAGTCGCCTCCAGGGGAAAGGGGAAGAGGATGAAGGCGCGACTTTTCGGCACAGATGGGATTCGGGGGATTGCTGGCGAATATCCTCTCGATGCTCGCACGATCTTCGCATGTGGGAGCGCGCTCGTGCGCGTGCTCGGCTCGCCGCTACGAGTGCTCCTTGGGCGAGATACGCGGGAATCCGGTCCCTGGATCGAACGCCTCTTCGCCGCAGGGGTACGCGCGGCGGGCGGCGAGGTCGTGAGCGCGGGCGTCTTCACGACGCCGGGCATCGCGTATCTGGTGCGCGCGCATGCAGAATTGGACGCGGGCGTCGTCATCTCGGCCTCGCACAATCCCTACCGCGACAATGGGATCAAGATCTTCTCCGCCGAGGGGATGAAGCTTGATGACGCGCAAGAAGCGGCCATCGAGCGAGAGATCGAGGCGCTTGCGCGCGAGTTGGAATTTGAGGCGCGAGATCACCTGGAGAGCGCGTCAGGGGAATTCGCGGAAGAGCGCTTCGCCGCCGAATATCTCCGATTCTTGCGCGAACGCGGCATGGGCGCTTCAAGTGGGGAACGCCCGCTTGCAGGCTGGCGATTGGGCTTCGATGGGGCGCACGGAGCGGCCTATCGGCTCGGCCCGCAGCTCCTCGAAGGGTTGGGAGCGCATGTGCGCGTCATCGGTGCTGCCCCTGACGGACGCAACATCAATCACGAATGCGGATCGCTCCATCCCGAGGCGCTGCAGCGTGTCGTCCGGGAACACAATTGCGACCTCGGCATTGCCGTGGATGGCGACGCCGATCGCGCCATCTTCATCGCGCGGACCGGAGAGGTGCTCGATGGGGATGATGTGCTCTACATCCTGGCGACCTATCGGCACGAGCGAGGCCAACTGCGGGGGAACGTGGTCGTCGGGACGGAGATGACCAACTACGGACTCGAACAAGCCCTTGCTCAGCGCGGGATCGCGTTGGTGCGAGCGAAGGTGGGCGATCGGTATGTGTTGGAGCAGCTTCTGAGACACGGGGCTTCGCTCGGGGGAGAGCCCTCCGGACACGTCATCGTGCCGGAGCTGAGCCCGACGGGGGATGGACTGCTGACGGCGCTTCTGCTCTTGAATGTGATGCGGGAGACTGGGCGCGATGTCACGGAGCTGCGCGCAGGGTTCCTTCGCTATCCGCAGCACGTGCTCAATGTGCGCGTTCGGGAGAAACCGCCTCTGGAGACGATCCCCGAGCTGCTTCGCGCGATGGCTGAAGCGCAGGAACGACTTCGGGACCGCGGGCGCGTGCTCGTGCGCTATTCGGGGACGGAGCCCGTCGCGCGCGTGATGGTCGAAGCTGATGCCGAGGACTTGGTGCGCGAGATCGCGGCGGCATTGGCCGAGGTCATCCATCGTCATCTCGGAGTGAGTTGAATCGCCGAAGCGCGCGTCGAAGGGGGACGCGATGGGCCGCTACATCCTCGCGTTGGATCAGGGGACGTCGAGTTCGCGCGCGCTCGTCTTCGATGCGGAAGGCCGAGTGCGCGGGTTCGCGCAGCGCGAGTTCCGTCAGATCTATCCGCAGCCGGGATGGGTCGAGCACGACCCCGAGGAGATTTGGGAGACGCAACGGGACGCTGCGCTCCAAGCCCTTCGCGAATCGAGGATCGCTCCCGGAGAGATCGCGGCCATTGGGATCACGAACCAGCGGGAGACGACGATCCTTTGGGATCGAGCGACGGGTCAGCCGATTCACCATGCCATCGTCTGGCAATGTCGGCGTACGGCGCCGCTCTGCGAAGCGCTGCGCGCCGAGGGCTTCGATCGCGTCATCCTGGAGCGCACGGGTCTTGTGCTCGATGCGTATTTCTCGGGGACGAAAATCCAATGGCTTCTTGAGCACGTTCCCGGAGCGCGGGAGCGCGCGCGACGCGGTCAGTTGTGTTTCGGAACAGTGGATACGTGGTTGATCTGGAAGCTCACCGGCGGGCGCGTGCACGCGACCGATCCCTCGAACGCCTCGCGCACGATGCTCTACAACATCCATGCGCGCGCGTGGGACGAGGAGATCCTCCGGCGGTTGGACATCCCGCGTGAGCTATTGCCGGAAGTGCGCGCTTCGAGCGAGGTCTACGGTGAAACGGAGCGCGCGATCTTCGGCATCCCGATCCCGATCGCAGGAGATGCCGGGGATCAGCAGGCAGCGCTCTTCGGGCAAGCCTGCTTTCATCCCGGCATGGCGAAGAATACCTACGGGACGGGATGCTTCGTGCTCCTGAATACGGGGACGGCGCCAGCTCCGCCGCGAAACGGCGTGCTCACGACGATCGCCGTCGGATTGCGCGACGGCGTGCGCTACGCGCTTGAAGGGAGCGTCTTCATCGCTGGAGCTGCCGTGCAATGGCTGCGCGATGGGCTGGGAATCATTCGCTCGACCGAGGAGGTGGAGGAGCTGGCGCGCCAGGTGTCGTCGAGCGAAGGCGTGTATATCGTCCCGGCTTTCGTGGGACTCGGCGCGCCATACTGGGACATGTACGCGCGAGGTATGATCATCGGGATCACGCGGAGCACGACGGGTGCGCATCTGGCGCGCGCTACGCTTGAAGCCATCGCCTTTCAAGTGCGCGATGTCATCGAGGCGATGGAAGCGGCTTCCGGAATCACGCTCGAAGAGCTGCGCGTTGATGGTGGTGCTGCGCGCAACGATTTGCTGCTGCAGATTCAAGCCGATGTGCTCGGCCGGCCTGTCGTGCGACCGGCGATCACGGAGACGACGGCCCTCGGTGCCGCCTATTTGGCCGGATTAGCCGTCGGCGTGTGGAAGAATACGGATGAGATCGCTCGGCAATGGCAAGTGGAACGGCGCTTCGCGCCCCAGGTAACGACCGATGCGCGCGAGGCGCTCTATCGGGGATGGAAGCGCGCGGTCGAACGCGCGCGCCTGTGGGCGGAGCCGGAGGCCGGATGATTGAGGGAAGAGCAAGGATGCGACGCTCGCTGCGCACCATAGCGGAGAGATCGTACGATCTCCTCATCATTGGCGGAGGGATCAATGGCGCGGGAGTAGCCCTCGAGGCCACCAGACGCGGGCTCAAGACAGTGCTTCTTGAACGTCGGGATTTCGGCGGAGGGACGACGAGCCGTTCGACCAAACTCATTCACGGTGGCCTGCGATACCTGGAGCACGGCGAGTTCGGTCTGGTCTTCGAATCGCTTCGGGAACGCGAGGCCCTCTTGCGTTTGGCCCCGCATCTGGTTCGCCCTCTTCCCTTCCTCATCATCCTTCATCGCGACGGCCCATATCGCCCCTTCCGCGTCCGACTCGGATTGACCCTTTACGATCTGCTCTCGCTCGGAAAAAGCCTGCCTTCACATCGGATGCTGTCGCTCGCCGAAGTGCGCGAGCGCGAACCGACGCTCGTCGCGGAGGGGATGAGCGCGGCCTTCCTCTACTTCGACGCTCAGGTGACATATCCCGAACGATTGGTCTTGGAGAACGTGCGCGCTGCCGAGGCGCGTGGGGCCGATGTCCTCAACTATGCCGAGGTGATCGAGCTTGTGATCGAAGCGGGGGCGGTCCGCGGAGCGCGCGTGCGAGATCGCGTGAGCGGGGAAGAGGAGGTGATCCGCGCGCGCATGGTGATCAATGCGGCCGGTCCTTGGGTGGATGCCCTCTGCCGATTGCTGCCGCGCGCGATCCCTCGTCAGATCGGTGGGACCAAGGGCAGCCATCTCGTTGTCCCGAACCGATGGGGATTGCGCCACGCCCTTTATGCTGTCGCCCACGCGGATGGGCGACCTTTCTTCATCGTGCCGTGGAGAGAATGCCTGCTCATCGGAACCACGGACATCCGATACGAGGGCGATGCCGACGACGCGCAAGCTGACGATGAAGAGGTCACCTATCTGCTCGAGGAAGCGCGCCAGCTGCTCGGCCCTGACCTCCGACGCGAAGATCTGCTTTACGCATATTCTGGCGTGCGCCCGCTCCCGTATTGTCCAGGCGTGCCCGAAGGGGCGATCACGCGCCGCCACATCATTCGCGATCACGAGCGCGAAGATGGGCTCGCCGGATTCATCTCCATCATCGGGGGGAAGATCACGCCCTATCGCCACCTGGCCGAGGAGGTCGTGGCGCTCGTGTGTCGAAAGCTTCGCCTTGTGCGGAGCGCTCGCGCAGAAGGGCGTTTCGAGCCCCTGCCCGGAGGCGCTCCCCTCCAATCGCGCGAGATCGAGGAGAAGGCTGCCGCTCTCGGCGTGACGTCGGACTCCACCGCGCACCTCATGGAGCTGTATGGGAGTTTGAGCGAAGAAGTGCTCGCGTTGGTCGAACGCGATCGGGCGCTCGGCCAACGTTTCTGTCGGCATCATCCCGACATCGCGGCGCAGCTCCTCTATGCGTGGGAACGCGAATACGCCGTTCGCCTAGCGGACATCTTCTTGCGCCGCACGGCCATCGGATGGGGCCCTTGTCTGGGCCTCGCGTGCGCTTCGACGGCTGCCCGTCTCATGGGAGCGTATCTCGGTTGGGATGAATCTCGCGTGCAAGAGGAGACCGTCGCCTATCGGGACGAACTCGCGCGAACGTTTCGCCTCTTCGCCGCCGCTCCTTCATTTTGATCCGCGGTGAGCTTCTCCGCGCTGCGGAGACAACGACGGTGTCTTGACGCGGGGAGAAGGGACTCCTAGAATTTGCTCGACCCGGGAGTGGAGAATTTTTCGGACAGGAGGTGAAGAATATGCGCCAACGGGACCTCGCACGCGCTCGGTGTGCGCGCTTCGCCGTGAGACGACGATTTTTCGCTCGCGGCATCATCCTCTTGATGAGCCTCGGCGTGATCCTCTCACCGGCCTCGCGCGTCTTCGGCGAGACTGCGCACCAATCGCGACCGACGTCGGACCAGGCACGACCGCGGATCGAGCCCTCGCTTTTTGAGAACCTCGAGTGGCGGAGCATTGGCCCAGCGATCATGGGTGGACGCGTGACCGACATCGAGGGCGTGCCCGGAAATCCGAACATCGTCTACGTCGCCACGGCCTCTGGCGGACTGTGGAAGACGACCAACGGCGGCATCACCTGGACGCCCATCTTCGATCGGCAAAGTACGATTTCCATCGGCGACATCGCCATTGATCCCCAAAATCCCGACGTCATTTGGGTGGGAACGGGTGAGTCCAACACGCGCAACAGCGTCTCCTTCGGCGATGGGGTCTACAAATCTACCGATGGGGGAAAGACGTGGCAGCATCTTGGCCTCCGAGACACGCGACACATCTCGCGCGTCCTGATCCATCCACAGAATCCGGACATCGTCTACGTCGGTGCTGTGGGCCATGCTTTCGGTCCGAATGAGGAGCGTGGGGTCTTCATGACGACCGATGGCGGGCGGACCTGGCAAAAGGTGCTCTACATTGATGCTCAACACGGCGTCTCGGACATGGACATAGACCCCCGCAACCCGAACATCCTCTACGCGGCGATGTGGCATTTCGAGCGAAAGCCCTGGACACATCGCAGCGGGAGCGAGAAGGGCGGCGTCTTCAAATCCGTAGATGGCGGGCGGACGTGGAAGAAGCTGGAGCGCGGGTTGCCCAAACTGCTGGGTCGCATCGGCGTGAAGGTGGCACCGAGCAATCCGCAGGTCGTCTACGTCATCGCCGAATCCAAAGAAGGCACGCTCTTCCGTTCAGAGGATCGGGGCGAGACCTTCCGCGAAGTCTCCCGCGATGTGCGCATCGTCTCGCGCGGATTCTATTACTCCGATCTGCGCGTGGATCCTTGGGACGAGAATCGCATCTATGCCCTCGCGACCAACCTCTTCGTCTCGATTGATGGGGGACGCACCTTCCGGCGCATCTCTGCGCGCACGCATGTCGATTATCACGCGCTCTGGATTGATCCGACCAATCCCTACCGCATGTGGCAAGGGCAGGACGGCGGGATCGCCGTCTCCTACGATCGCGGGGAGACGTGGGAGTACGTCAACAACATCCCGCTCGGGCAGTTCTATCAGATTCACGCCGACAATCGCCTGCCCTTCTATTGGGTGAGCGGTGGCTTGCAGGACAACGGGACGTGGGTGGGGCCGAGCCGTACGCGCGAGCCAGCCGGAATCCTCAACGACGATTGGACCATGGTGAGCTTCGGCGATGGCTTCCACGTCGTCACGCATCCGGACGATCCGAATCTCTTCCTCTCGGAGTCGCAAGGCGGCAATCTCTTCCGCACCGATCTGCGCACGCGGGAGCAACAGAATGTCAGCCCGCAGGCGCGTCGCAACGACGGTGGTCCCGTGGGTGAACTGAAATATCGCTTCAACTGGAATGCGCCCATCGTGCTCTCGCCGCATGACAAGAACACAGTCTACTACGGTGGGAACGTCGTCTTCAAATCCACCGACTTCGGCAAGACGTGGCAGGTCATCAGCCCCGATTTGACGACCAACGATCCGGAGAAGCAGAAGGATGCAGGCGGCCCCGTCTGGACCGAGAACACGACGGCCGAATATCACTGCACGATCATCAGCCTGGCCGAATCTCCAGTGCGCGCGGGCGTGATTTGGGCCGGCACCGATGACGGCAATCTTCAGGTCACGCGCGATGGCGGCAAGACTTGGACCAACGTCATCAAGAACATCCCCGGGCTGCCACCGTTCTCTCCGGTCTCCCACGTTGAGCCGTCGCGCACCAGTCCCGATGTCGCATACGTCTCTTTCGATCGCCACATGCTCGATGACTATCGCCCCTACATCTTCAAGACGACCGATGGCGGACGCACGTGGACGAATATCACGGGGAACCTCCCGGAGAACGCCTACGTTTGGGTCGTGCGCGAAGATCCGAAGAATCCGAATCTCCTCTACGCGGGCACGGAACTCGGGCTCTACGTCTCTTACACGGGAGGGACGAACTGGATTCCGCTTCGGATGAAGAACCTTCCGACTGTCGCCGTGCACGACATCCTCATCCATCCGCGGGAGAACGATCTCATCCTGGGGACACATGGGCGCAGCATCTGGATCTTCGACGATGCGACGCCGATCCAGCAGATGAGCCCGGAGATCGTGATGAGCGATGCGCATCTGTTCGACATTCGTCCCGCTCTGCGCTTCACCATGCGATTCGCGCGTTATGGCATTGGGAATAAGGTCTTCACTGGGCCGAATCCTCCCTATGGGGCGCTCATCACGTACTATTTGCGGGAGAAGCCGGACGACAAGACGACGGTGAAAATTCAAATCCTCGACAGCGCCGGCAAGGTCATTCGCGAGCTGACGCAGATTCCGCGGGAGAAGGGATTGAATCGCACAGCGTGGGATCTCCGCTATGAAGGGCCGAAGTTGCGGCGACCACCGAGCCCCGAGGAAGTGGAATTCACCGGCGGTCCGCGCGGGCCTCACGTGCTGCCCGGGACATATCGCGTGCGCTTGATCGTCGGCGAGAAGACGCTGGAGAAGCCCGTCGAGGTGCGACTCGACCCAACGATCGCCGTTCCCGAGGCCGACCTCCGCGCGCAGTTGGAGGCGGGGCTTCATCTGCGCGACATGATCTCGGCCACTAACGAGGCCTTGCGCGCGCTCGATAGCCTCCGGGATCAACTGCAGCAGATCGAGCGCACGGCTCGCGATCGCCTCGGAGAGGTGCCGGCTGAACTCAGCCGCGCTATCGCGGATCACCTCAAGCAAGTGGAGGCGCTGCAGAATGAACTCGCGCGACCGCAGAACGTGCCGACGTATATGACAGGTCCGCGGCTTGTGGAGCGCTTGGGCGGGCTCTTCTTCGCCATAGACGGCCCGAATGCCGCTCCCACGCCCGCACAACGGGAGTATCTCGCCGAGCTTCAGCAGGAGTTCGAGCAGAAGATCGGGCGCGTGAATCAATTCTTGAGCGAGGCGATGCCGAAGCTCAACGAGACGTTGCGCCGATTCGATGTCCCGACCGTCCTTCCGGGTCGGCCCATCGAGCGTCCGCGCTCATGAACGGGGTGGGCGCCTCAAGACGAGGCGCCCACGGTCGTTCATTCTTTCACCGTCGGACGCACATCCAATCGCTTGATCTCGCGGGCTTTGAGATCGAGAACCGGCAGTTGCGCAGCACGTGCCGTCAGAAATTCGAGTTGCTCCTCTGGCCGCTGAAACGTCGGACGCTTCGGGAACACGACCAAATAGTATCTCCCCGGTGGAATCCCCTTCAGCTCATACCCCCCGTGCTGGTCCGAGACGACTGAGCGCGAATCAAACGAGCGCTTCTCGGCGAAGCGCCTGACGAAATCGGTCGGAACGAGCAGAACCACGGCGTTGGGCAATGGCGTCTCCGATTCGCCAGCCAGAACGCGCCCGCGCACAGTCGCTCCGGCATCCGAGAGCACGATCATCACATCGGTCACGCGCGCGCCTGGGGACACGCTGATCCCCTCTTGGGCGATGTCCCGATTCTCGTGCAGGACGGCCCGCAGGAAATATGGCGAATCGGCGAGAGCGACATCGAACAGGAACGTGCCGCCAGGTACCCGCGTGAGCGTGAAATTCCCTTGCGGGTCCACGCGCGGCATAGCTGCCGCGATAATGTGGCGCTCCGCTCCCTTCACCCGCAAGAGCGGCGTGAAACGCACGACGTTCTCGGGCACGCGTCCTTCCTCGGTGAGAATGCGACCGGAGATCTCCGCCGCGCGCCCCAGCTCGAAATTCACCTCGAGCGGTTCCTGTTCAACGGTTACGATTTGAGGGAGCGGTGGCGCATAATCCTCGTAGGGGAGGAGGGTTGGTAAAACCTGAATGTTGTAGGTTCCCGGCATGAGCCCCCTCAGTTCATATCGGCCTTGCTCATCGGTCGTCGCCCGAGCACCGGTGGAAGGAGATCCCAGGGAATAAGCATAGACGAGAGCGCCCGGCAATGGTTCTCCGCTCTCTTGCTTCCTCACCACGCCGAAGACCAGCGCACGTTCCTTCTCGGCGACGATCTTGAAATCTATGCCGGTCGTCTCTGCCCCTTCGACGACTTCGACCTCGGCCGCTTGCTGGCGAGAGCTGACGCCGGGATAATACGTCACCGCTCCTTCTTGAAGCAGGGGGATAGCTCCTGTCGAGATCCGGACAAGTTGCTGCTCCGGCACGCGCGCGCTCACATAATAGCGCCCGGACGCGAGCCCGTAAATGCGATAGACGCCTCGATCATCGGTCCTCGCCATCTCGCTAACGGCCCCCCCTAATGATTCCTCTCTCTTGCGCTCAGCCGTCACAATCGCGCCGACGAGCGGCTCTCCATCTTCATCCAAAATGCGTCCGGTGATGACCCCGCCACGCGCGAGCCGCAAGTCTATCGTCACGCTCTTCCCCGCCTCAACCGTGATTGGTGTAGGATCCGATGCGGTCCCTTCCACGCTATACGCAGTGGCCACATATCCCCCCTTTTCCGCGCGGATGAAATACGTGCCCGGCTCGACCTCTAACGTATAGCGACCGCTTCGATCCGTCTTCGCCTGAAACGTGGCCACTCCCCCGCGCCGTTGGGCGGTCACCACAGCGCGCGACAGCGGCTTTCCCTCCGTCGAGAGGACGCGCCCGGAAATCCGAGCGCGCGGAGATTCAGAGACGGCCTGCGGGGAGCTGAAAACAAGCCCTTCGCTCACGAGCCACAACCCGATAGGAACACTCATCCATCGCCGCATCGCGAGGTCCTCCCAAGTGATGTTTCCGTCGGTCGAGAGTATACCGCACTCCCATCGGGCGAACAATGCTCGCTCTTGCTCCCCTCTATCCACATGTGGAAGACTCAGTCCGCTCAAGCCAGCCGAAGCTAAAACGCTCAGCCCGTCAAAACGTAGGCGGGGGATCTTGAGCTGAGGAGGCTCGCTCGCGCGAGCCTGATGCGGAGAAGGGCGCCGTTTTGAGACCCTCGTGCTCGCTGATCCGGGAGGAGAGCGTGCCGAAAACAGTGATCGCTCCCAACATCTGAAGGGAGCGATCGCATGATGCCCTCACGATATTTCAGCTCAAGCGAAGCGTCGCTCAGTTTCCGTTCGCTCGACGTTTTCCGAGAAGGCGCGCACGCGCCCCACGTGCGTTTGCGAGAATAGGCCGGACGCGCTCGCGATCACAATCTCATCTCTCTGAAGCGGTGCTCCTACTTCCTCCTCCTGCGACCACTTGCAGTCTGAGGAGCTGAGTCGTCGGCGCCAAGTCGAAGACAGCGGTATCGGTGAAGCCGTCCTCGTCGGTCTCTCGGCTGAAGCGCAGACGGAACTGCACCCGCGAGAGTCCCTTCTCCCGCGCCCATCGAATGACTTTGGTGACATCGAGCTGCTTGACTCCCGCAAGCCCGTCTTCCGAGAGGGTCCCCACGTTCTCGATGACGGAAGCCCCGAAATCATCCCCACCTAAACTCGCTCCGTAGTCCACCAAATCCACGACGACCCCTCCCAACCTGTTATTGAGATACGGATTGCCGCGGATCTCTCTCTGCTCGAGCGCCAGATGCGCCTCCAGGATCTCCACATCCTGGGGGAGCCCGGTGAGGTCGAAACTGAGGAATGCGCGGACGACTCGCTCGCGAGGCGGTTGACCGATCCTCGGACCATTGCCGACGGTGAGGCTTTTGACGTCTACGCCGCCTGCGTTGTCCACCGATCCGCTCAATCCCGATACAGCCGTCAGCGTCCGTTGCTCGGCCACGCGCACGATGATGCTGGCTTGCCCCTTCTGTCCATCTCGGTCAGTGGCCGTGAGTGTGATCTTGTGCACTCCGGGCGAAAGCCGTCGAAGCTCTACATTCCGGCCTCGTCCGAGCGGTCCGTCTCTGTCCGACGTCCACTCCAATGCATTCTCGGGCAGCTCCCCATCCTCCCGATCGTTGGCCATGCCTTGGAGTCGAATGAGTTGATCCGGTCTGAAGATGAAATCGTCCGGTGGAGCATAGATCGCGACGAAAGGCCCTTTCGCCGAGACTCGGAACGGAGCCGAGAGCACCCGAGTGGTATTCACCCCATCGGTGGCGACCACCTCTATGAGGGCCTCTGAGCTACCGGTCAAGCCGGACGCATCCACCTCAACGCGTGTCTCAGTGCTCCAGGTGCCCAGGGCGAACCACGTGCGCCCACCATCAGGGGTATATCGCGCCACATAGTGCACCATATCACCATCCGCATCGCTGCCTGTCCACATGACCGTGTATGTTCCCTCGGCTCCCCAGACATCTCCGGCACGAGGCGACAGTATAGTCACCCGAGGAGCATGAGTACTGACGGTCCGTGTCGCCAGGACTCGATCTCCGTCCCTGATGACGATCCGCGCCGTACCCGCAGGGAACGGAACAATCGCAGAGAACGCGCGCGGAGGCCGCAGTCCAGGTTGGTCAGCGTGGATTTCAAGAGGATCAAATCTTCCGGTGAACAATACGCGTCCATCGGCTCGCTCAAGTACGACGGAATAGCGACCCTCGCCAGCAATGACCGAGGCACCCGCCGGCAATTGACCCGTGTAAAAGGGACGAAGCTCGACAGTACCTTCCTCGGTGAAATGCCCGGAGATGTGCAAGTAGACTCCGGAATCGGACTGCAGGGTCACAGCAGAAGCGCTCGAGCGAGGGCTAGCTCCTCGCATGCCGCCTCTGAAGGGATGATCGAATAGCGCCGACCACGTGTAGGGCGAAATCCAAGATGGTTCGGGACCATAACTCAAGAAATCATGCGCACGATCCGGGGGATGTTCTGGAACACGACAAGGATCTCTCAAAGGACTCCACCTCGAGGGATATGGACCAAAAGCGGGGATCTCTCTCATCGCCGTCGTGTCATAACCGGAGACCCCAATGCCTCCCCCAATATAGGGAAACCGCTCGTCAAAGCCACCTCCTCCGGCCTCGCCATGAGAGTTCCCCGCATGTTTCCGTCCAAGACAATGTGCCACTTCGTGAGCCACCGTCCGAGGAGAGACCCCTGACGAAACACTGACCGGGCTATTCAACCAAGCTATGCCACCGGCACAGCCCAAGGAGGGGGGAAGGAGGCCAACCACATAAGTAGTCCATGAACAATCCGACAACCATGCCCCGATAAAGCCAAAGAAGGAGCCAACGTCGCGAATCCCTCGATAACAGGTGAAACTATCCCCAACTTCGCCAAGGACATGGCGCATAGTTCCTCCCCAGTCCCTGCGGAAATCTCCACTTGAGACTGAGGAATTCAAAGTGGCGGGAGGAAGGATCTCCAGTTGGCTGACGGGGAACATCCGTTCGATCCCTCTAAATAACGGGGCAATTTGCTCATCCGAGATGGGCTCGGCATCCCTCAACCGGATCTTCACGGGCAAAACCCGCAAGACCTTTGGGGGAGCGAAGGATATATCTATTGAGTCACGGTTATTTCCCAGGCAGCAATCCATATATCTCCCTTCGCTAGACAGCCCTAGCTCTACGGTAAGCCTCAGAGGGTCTCTATCGTGACGGGTCCACTCCATAGGAAGCGGGATTGAGAGAACATTACTCCACCTAGACGTTAGGGCGATTGGCATATCAAAGGAAATCCTTCCCAGTTCACGCCCGCCACGACTAGCAGAGAGGCGAAGGAACGCATCGTTTTCCGAAAGGCGAACAAGACTGGAATCAAGAGGAAGGCCCCAGACGTCACTAACTCCCGTGTAGTCCAAAAAGATGCGGTATTGCAAAACTGTTTTGCGATCCGCTACTAAGAGCCCAGCGCGCCCGTCCTCCGTCCCCGCTCCTTGAGTGATCCTTTCGATTTGGATTCGAATATCGGGCCTTACATATAACAGACGCATACTATTTTGCGCAGTGGCTCCATCCTCGGCGATTGCCTGAATCGTGATCTCGTATATCGTAACTACAGCATTAGATCGGGAAAAATAAGCCCGCGTGCTAAACATAAACTCTGGAGCAGAGCCACTGACTGTTTCCACTGGGATTTCATAATCGCTTTCAGGGATTTCAGGAGCTCGAATCCGCATCCGGAGGCGTTCGGGTGAGAGCGTACCGAATTGTTTGCGCACGCGCCCTCTGAGCTCGATTTGCGTTTCCCGAAAGACAATGGTGGGAAGCCCAGGAGCAGTAGGCCGCGGGGCATCAATAATGATCTCCATTGGCGGGGCCAGCGTCACAATGATCTCCCGCTCGGGGTTGGTGGCGCGATTGCCGGCCGTATCGGTCGCTTCCAGCCGAATGCGGTTGCGTCCGGGGAAGAGGGAGATCGAGAATCGAAACGTGAAGTTAGGCGCCGTCCCCGATACCAGCCGAAGCATTGTCGCATCCTCTCGTCGTTCCCGACCATCCACCTGCTCGTGGATGAGCACCACGCGCTCCAGGCCGCGATTCTCCGTGATGCGTCCCTGTATCTCGATGTTAGCAGTCCCTCCGCGCGGGAAGAAGAAATCGCCCGTCCGGGGACTGTCAATGAAAACGCGAGGGGCCTGAGTATCCGACGGCGGAGGCGCTACGCGTGTGCCGGCGAATTGGAAATCGTCTATTCGTTCAAATTGGACACCACCCCGACCACGTTCGTCGCCGTCTTGAATTTCAACGCGGGTGATGTCTCGCTCAACGAAGCGGCAGATTTCTAGTGGCGTGGTGATCGGCGCCCGATTGGGAAGATCCGCATGCACGACAGCCGCCGGAGTTCTCCCCGCGCTGGTGAACGCCCGCAGGAAGACGCGCCCCGACATGGCTCCCACATGCACCCGCACCCAAGCCTGCGGCCGTGTGAAATTGACTCGGAGTGGGTCAGGATGAAACTCCAAAGCATACGAATATGGCTCTAACGCATTCGGCGGGCTGATCGTCGTTGTGCCCCAGGAAGCTGCTCGTTGAATCCACGGTCGGTCGGGAAACTCCAATCCGGCATACTGCGTGCTGATGCGGGTGGATTCGGCACGGTCGTCAAAATTGACAGTGGTTGCCCCGCCAAGCGTTCCCAACGGATCCGGGTCGAACGAGAGATCGTCAATGACCTCACACCCAGTGCCCGAGTCGCCGCCAAGCCAGATCTCGACGCGGCGAATATCTCGATTAACCGCCCGGCAAATCTGCAACAAGGTAGTGATGCCAGCTCGCGGGCCAAGCCGTGCTTCCGCCGTCCCGACCAATCGGCCTCCTGTCATGGCATCGTAGGCCCGCATGATGACGGGTTGCTCGTAGTTGTAGGGATTGCCGACGTATACGCCGACCCACCCCTGACCTGTGGTGAATTGAATGCGCAAGGGGGCAGTATCGAATTCGGGATGGCAGTCTCTTTCCAGGAAATTCGGCATGCTTTGCGTCGGGTATTCGAGCTGTAATGCCGATCGGATGAAGGCGCCATCGGGGAAACGTACGCCCGCATACTGGTCAACGATACGTCTCCCTGCTGGGCGATCGTCGAAATTGATCGTCGTCGGTGCAGCGGCCGCGCCTTCGAGCGGAGGCAAATCGCGCTCGCCCAGGCTGCTTAGGACCAGTAGAAAGAGGACAAGAGCGCAAAGCCGGAGCGTCTTCATCGTCATTCCCTCCACCAAAATGCTGACCTCACCATCGGGAGCATAATGTACCTTGCCTTTCAGGCGCAGGGAACCATACAAAGATATGCCTTTGTGCGCCGCCGGTTCGGGTCCTTGGCTGTGAGGATTCTGAGCGTCGGAGCGCTTGGGGAAGCGGAGTCAGGAGATCAGGCCGGCCTTAAGGGCTTTGCGGACGGCTTCGGCTTTGGAGTGGACGTGAAGCTTGCCGTAGATGCTGCTGATGTATTTGCGCACTGTGCCGATGTGAATCTGGAAATGGTCAGCGATGGCTTGATAGGTCGCGCCCTGCGCTAGCAGCTCCAGGAGTCGGATCTCGTGCGGCGTCAGGCGGTATTCGGCTTTCTCCGGCGGCCCCGTCTTCTGGAAGAGCTGCACAACCTTGCGGGCGATCTCCGGCGACATCGGAGCCCCGCCCTCGTGGACTTCTCGAATGGCTTCGAGCAAGCGCGCCGGAGGCGTCTTCTTCAAAAGATACCCCGACGCTCCATTGCAGAGCGACTCAAAGACTTTTTCCTCCTCG
>JANWYV010000012.1 GCA_025055075.1 Blastocatellia bacterium | reverse complement strand
GCGGCTTACGGACGGAGAAGCACGGAGACCACGACGACCTCGTCGTCGAGGCTCCATACGTTATGGCTACTGTCAACACAGGACCTCGGCCAACTCACTTCACCAGTCATGGCAAGTGGTCGGCGATCTACAATGACGGTGATGGTACGGTAGCCCTGTTCAACGAAGAGCAGTTTGAGCCCTTCGTTCGGTTCAGCCGCTTCCCGACGACAGGACCGGATCATGGCGTGGCCGTGGTCATCGGTGGCGTGGCGGTGCTCGGAGAGGTCGTGTTAGTCGGAAGCCTCAATCTTGGGCGAGTTGATGTGTATACGCTCGATGGGAGGCTCATCCGATCCTTCGAGGGATGCCCCCGGTTGCACGGCGAGGCTGTACACGGTGATGTGGTCGCCTTCGGTTGTGCTGACGGCGTCTTGCTGATTGAGAACCGGCAAGGTTCGTTGGAGGCTCGCAAGTTGCTCTATCCATCGGGGACGCCGAGCGATGTTCGAGTGGGCACGCTTGTGGCTCACAAAGATGTGCCTCACTTCATCGGTAACTTCGGGCAGGGATTGGTGTTCATTAATCCCCTGTCCAATACGATGACGCCCGTTCCACTGCCTGCACGGTTACTCCGATTTGGGGTGGACTTAGAGGGCAAGGCGTTGGTCGCGCTCACGGCCGATGGCAAACTCCACGTGCTCGACCCGCGGACGGGTGTCGCTCGTAGTCAGCTGGACGCTGTCTCGCCTTGGCCGGGAGGCGCGAATCCTCGCCCCGGCCTCGCCCTGGGTGAGGAAGTAGCCTATGTGAGCGATCCGCCCACCGGCGATGTCGTCGAGGTGGATCTGGAAGGTCTTCGGATCACGCGGCGCATCAGCGTGGGAGGAGCGCCGACAAGTCTGACAATGCTCCCGGCGCCTGAAGGCCAAGTTCATGGCGGCATGAACACAGCCGGCAAGAACGTCAGCGAGGCGGTGTTCTAGCCTGAAAGCCGGACACACACCGACGCCGGCGTTGTCAAATGCCGGCGTCGGTAATGGCCACGTGAACGAGAATCGCGACCGACCTTCCTTGTAGCCCGACCCACCAGAGGCCTGCGGAGTCAGTCCATGAGGAGAATCGGTCCTGCCCTGGACTCCCCCGCGTCAGTCCTCTTTTCGGAGGTCGTGTGATAGGGGCAATCAACAGAGGACGCTTGCCGAAGATCAGGTCTCCTTCGGCGATAGCCTGATTGGCCAGGTGGGCTACGCTCCAGGACGTTGTTCAAGATCAGCAGGTCTGTAGCCGCCTGAAGATGCGTTCCAACGCCGCGGATAACCATTCTCGAATAACGACGGAAGACCCGAAGCGGAGATGTCAGTTCCACGATCGCCCTATGGCTGAGGCCGCCTCTGGCGAAGGAGCCAAAGAGGGGGCGAACTCTATAAACTGTTGAGCTGCCGGCAGCTCACATGCTCGCTCTCATCGGAATCATGCAGCGCCTCGTCCCAAGTGGATTCCGTGAGACACGTTCGGTGTGAAGGACCATACCAGCGGCTAGTACTCCCATATCGGCGCGAGCTAGAAGAAAAGTGCCCGTCTTTAATGCCAGAGCTTCCTTCCCTGCATAGAAGCACGCTCCGGTTTCGTGCAGGTGTTGACTACCTCTCGCAAAATTCCCTTGCGAGCCAGGACGCCGACGTTCAAAGCGCGTGCGAACGTGCGAATCTTCTAAAGGCTGCATCGGACGCTGCCGGATGGGGATTGAGCCCGCAACTGCGCCAGGTGCGAAGAAGCGGAAGGCGGAATGAACTCATCCGCTCCGATGTCGTAGCCTCTGCCAGCAGGTCGGGCCTCGCCGTCAATATCCTCGCGCACGCCGGACTCGGCTCCGGCATCTATGGCCGCCGAGCCTTGCTGTAGATGCGCGGTCTCATCCAGTCGGGGATCGCCCTCGCGAGGATTGATCGCCTCGAATGTCGGCACCCCGGTTTCCACAACGTGCAATCTCCCCACGCGATGGATCAGCGTGTGGGTGTGCCGGATTTGGATCTCGCCGTTGACCTGTCGGCCAACATAGGCAGCAGTCGCCGAGTCAATCAAAGCGTTGGTCAGAGTCACCGCGATTCGTCCGCCCAAGGAGGCATCCACACGGAGAGCCACTAGTTGAGGATGGCGAGCCCACGTCAGATGCGCCAGGCGCAGATCGAAATCGGCTCCGAAACTGCTGACCTCGACCACCGAGCGTAAATCTCCGGACGACTCCACGGCATTTGCCGCGAGCACCACATTGGTCATCTCCACTGTCGTCGCGCCGAATCCCTGCTTGATGAAGCTAAGAGCAGCTCCATAACTTCTGGCTCGATTCTCCCGCAGGATCACGCGATTGAGACTCAATGCCGTCCCCTGGAAAGTGAGCCGCGCTTCCAGGGCCCCGCCTGCTTCGCAGGTCACGTTACTTGTGAAGGTGGAGTTCTCGATTCTCACGGAATCATTCGGTTGGGAAATGTACAATCCACCGCCTGCGCCAGCGGCTCGATTGTTCTCGAAGCGGCTATTGACGATCGTGACGCTGCCGCCGAACGTGATAGACATGCCACCCCCAGCGCCCCCGGAAGCTTGCGCTTGATTGCCGCTGAAGATCGTGTTTTCCACCCGACTGCCGGAGACCACATTCCACAGATAAGCCCCGCCACCGTCACTGTAGTTTCGCGTGCGACTGGCGATGTTATTGGTGATCGTGCAATCGCGGAGATTGAGCCGCACGCGAAAAGCAAACAAACCACCGCCGCAATCGCTATCGGTGCGCGCGCAAACTCGGTTGGCGATGCCTGGCGGATTGCCCAAGTCCGAGTAATCGCCGTTAGTGATGGTGAAACCGGCCACCGTCACGGTCTGTGTCCCGTCGCCGACGATCGAAATGCCGCGTCCCCGACGTTCGGCATCAATCACCGTGCGATTCATCGCCGGGTCAGGCTCCGTCCAGTTGGTCGTCGTGTAGCCGCCTTGCAGAGTCAGGCTCTTGGTGATGAGCACGACCTGGGTATAGATGTCTCCACCGACCATCGCCGGCGCCGCACCCGTGTACGTCCCTGCCGCCACACGGATCTCGTCGCCTGCGCGAGCCGCATTCACAGCCGCTTGAATCGTCGTGAAGCAGGGAGATCGCCCGCCGCAGGTGGGATCGGTCGCCGAGACGTAGAGGACGTCGGGAGCGATGCCGGCTTTCGACGTCACTCCAGGGATCATGGAGGTTACGACCACTCCCATCAATAGGCTCACTCGCAGAAGCCTCATTTGCTCGCGAATTCCCATCGTTTCCTCCCAAACGCCTTTCTGATACAGCGCCGGCAGTATACTCCTTGGACCGCCTGCGAACAAGGGGATGTTCATACCGGCTCGTGCTTATTCGTCGCCGATTCGACTTCCCCTTTCAGGCTGGGGGCTTGACAATATGCGGGACTGCGACTATAGTTTGGCCTTTTGGAGATCGAGTTCGGGCACGTGTTGGGGGAGGAGCCGTCGGTTCAGCGAGCGCTTATTGTGGCGTCGGGATGAGCGTCGAAGCGGGTCATCGGCTTTGATGACTGCAAGGAGTTGACCTCAAGTCGAAGAAACGCCACAGAAAAGCTCGGGGCGGCGAGGGGCGCCCAGAGAGTGGACGGCTCCGATGAGGGAATTCGCCGATTGCGAGTTCTCGTGCTCTTCCGAACCAGCCCCTCGACAGCCGTTTGTGGGATGACCTTTTCGGAGGGCGTCAGACGTTTTGAGGCGGACCTCCGAAATCCAACAGAGGAGGAGTTGAGCGCTGTGCCGACGCTCGCACAATTGGTTCGATACGGACGGGAAAAGGTCAGGGTGAAATCGAAGAGTCCGGCCTTGCAGGGCTGTCCGCAAAAGCGCGGCGTTTGCGTGCAGGTCAAGACAATGACGCCGAAGAAGCCGAACTCCGCGCTGCGCAAGATCGCGCGCGTGCGCCTGACCAATGGCATTGAGGTGACGGCATATATTCCGGGAATCGGGCACAACCTCCAGGAGCACTCGATCGTGCTGATTCGGGGCGGGCGCGTCAAGGACCTGCCGGGCGTGCGCTATCACATCATTCGCGGGACGCTCGATGCGGCGGGCGTGGCCAATCGTAAGCAGGGTCGGTCCAAGTACGGCGCCAAGCGGCCGCGCGAGGCCGCGCAGCCGAAGAAGTGAGCGGGAGGAACGGCTATGCCGAGACGGCGAATTGTCGAGCGACGCGAGGTGCCGCCGGATCCGATCTACAACAGCCCGCTGGTCACCAAGTTCATCAACTGCATGATGTGGGATGGGAAGAAGAGCGTGGCGGAGAAGATCTTCTACGCCGCGATGGAGCGGATTCGGCAGCGGACCAAGGAGGACCCGTTGAGAGTTTTCAAGCAAGCGGTTGAGAACGCGAAGCCGAAGGTCGAGGTTCGATCGCGGCGCGTTGGCGGGGCGACTTATCAGGTGCCCGTCGAAGTGAATCCGCATCGGCAGCTCTCGTTAGCGATCCGGTGGCTGGTCAACGCGGCGCGGGAGCGAGGGGAGAAGCGGATGATCGAACGGCTGGCTAATGAGTTGATCGAGGCCTCGCAGAATAAGGGCGGAGCCATCAAAAAGCGCGAGGATGTGCATCGGATGGCCGAAGCCAATCGCGCGTTCGCGCATTATCGGTGGTGAAGGGAGACGAGCATGCCGCGGCAGATTCCACTAGAGCGCGTTCGGAACATTGGTATTGCCGCGCATATTGATGCCGGCAAGACGACGACGACTGAGCGGATTTTGTACTACACGGGGGTGAACTACAAGATCGGCGAGGTGGACGAAGGCACGGCGACGATGGATTGGATGGTGCAGGAGCAGGAGCGCGGGATCACGATCACCTCAGCGGCGACGACCTGTTTCTGGCGGATCGGCGGAGCGAAGACGGGCGAGCAATACCGCATCAACATCATTGACACGCCGGGGCATGTGGACTTCACCATCGAGGTCGAGCGAAGTCTTCGAGTCCTGGATGGCATGATTGCTCTCTTCGATGCTGCCAATGGAGTGGAACCGCAGTCGGAGACCGTGTGGCGGCAGGCGGAGAAATACCGCGTCCCGCGCATCGCCTTCGTGAACAAGATGGATCGGCAGGGAGCCGACTTTTGGATGGTCATCGAGCAAATGCGGCGGCGCTTGGGCGCTCATCCTGTGCCCGTGCAGATTCCAATTGGAGGAGGCGACGAGCCGTTCCAAGGGGTTGTGGACCTCATCCAGATGAAGGCCATCACGTGGATCGAGGAGACACTGGGAGCTGAGTTCATTGTGGAAGATGTGCCCGAGGGGTTGCGCGAAGCGGCGCACCAGGCGCGCGACCGAATGCTCGAAGCGCTCGCCGATTACGATGATGCGATCGCCGAGAAGTATCTGGAGGGGGAGCCGATCTCGGAAGAGGAGATCCGCGCCGCCTTACGACGCGGGACGATCGAGCTGCGCTTGGTGCCTGTTCTCTGTGGCGCCGCCTTTCGGAACAAGGGGATTCAACCGCTATTGGACGCTGTCATTTACTATCTGCCCTCACCGGTGGACATTCCACCCGTGCAAGGGGTGGATCCGAGGAGCGGGGAGGTGTGCGCGCGCCGCGCCAGCGATGAGGAGCCGCTGGCTGGGTTAGTCTTCAAGATCATGGCGGATCGGCACATTGGCCAGCTCACGTACATCCGCATCTATTCGGGCACGCTCACGGCTGGCAGCAGCGTCTATAACGCCACTAAGGGGAAGCGGGATCGAATCGGGCGCTTGATGAAGATGCATGCTAACAAGCGCGAGGACATCGAGGAAGCCTACGCCGGAGAGATTGTCGCTGCCTCTGGGCTGCGGACGGTCACAACGGGTGACACGCTCTGTGATGAGGCGCATCCGATCGTGCTGGAGGCCATCGAGGTCCCGCGTCCGGTGATCTCCGTCGCTATCGAACCCAAGACCCGGCAGGATCAGGATAAGTTGAGCCTCGCGCTTGGGCGTCTGGCGCAGGAGGATCCCTCCTTCAAGGTCACGAGCGATCCCGAATCCGGACAGACGCTCATTTCGGGAATGGGCGAGTTGCACCTGGAGATCATCGTGGATCGGCTCAAGCGCGAGTTCGGCGTCGAAGCGAGCGTGAGCCGGCCGATGGTCAACTACCGCGAGACGATCACGAAGAAGGCCATCGGCGAGGGGAAGTTCATCCGTCAAACGGGCGGACGCGGCCAATACGGACACGTGAAGATCGAGATCGAGCCGCTGCCGCCTGGCTCCGGATTCGAGTTCGTGGAGGACATCTTCGGAGGCGTCGTCCCGAAGGAGTTCATCCCGGCTGTCGAGGAAGGGGTGCGCGAGGCGATGGAGCGCGGCGTGCTCGCCGGATACGAGATGGTGGATCTGCGCGTGCGGCTCTTTGACGGGAGCTATCACGAAGTGGATTCCAGCGAGCTGGCCTTCAAGATCGCCGGATCGCTCGCCTTTCAAGAAGCCGCGCGCAAGGCCGATCCGATCTTGTTGGAGCCCATTATGAAGGTGGAGATCGTCACCCCCGAGGATTACGTGGGGGCGATCACTGGAGATCTGAATGCGCGTCGAGGACGCGTCGAGCAGATCGAGCATCGGCCTGGGACGGTCATCATCACAGCTTATGTTCCGCTGGCCGAGATGTTCGGGTATGCGACCGATCTCCGCTCGATGACGCAAGGGCGAGCGACGTACACGATGCATTTCTCGCACTACGAGCAGGTGCCGAAGGCCGTGAGCGAGGCGATCTTGAGCGGAGTCTCGTGATTTCCAAGCGCGATTCGTCGCGCATTTTGAGTGAAAGGAGTGAGGAGATATGGCCAAGGAGCGGTTTGAGCGGACGAAGCCGCATGTGAATGTGGGGACGATTGGGCATATTGATCATGGGAAGACGACGTTGACGAGTGCGATCACGCGGGTGTTGCACAGTCGGAATCCGCGGGTGGTGTATCGGGA
>JANWYV010000011.1 GCA_025055075.1 Blastocatellia bacterium | reverse complement strand
CGTACCGTCTGCACCCCGGCTCATCGTCGCGAGCGGATGGAGGACGCGCCGGCTACCCCGGCTCGCAACGATGAGGTCTGCGGCCAAGGATTATGGCGAGCGGATGGGTGCTTGTGCTGGCGAATCGGTTGGGCTTGTTGGAGCTATTAGGAAGGTGAGGCTGGCTGGGCAGACGTTGCCCTGACCAGCGACGAGCGCCCGCTCGAGCAGGCGTTGTCCGTTGCGCGTCATCTCGTTTCTGCTCCCTGTCAGCACGCCCGTGAATTCCGCCGCTGGACCAGCTAAAAGCTCTAAATCAACATTATTCCACAACTTGGCTGTTTGATCCCCAGCCCCCGAGGCCAAAAGCCTCCCATCCGGACTGAAGGCGACGGAGGTGACCCAATCGGTATGCCCGATGAGCGTGCGCACCTCAGTCCCTGTCCCCACATCCCAAAACCGGATCGTTTGATCCCTGGACCCCGAGGCCAAAAGCCTCCCATCCGGACTGAAGGCAACGGATTCGACCCAATCGGTATGCCCGCGGAGCGAGCGCAACGGAGTCCCCGTCTCCACATCCCACAGCCGGATCGTCTGATCCCGGGAGCCCGAGGCCAAAAGCTTGCCATCCGGACTGAAGGCAACAGAGGTGACCAAATCGGTATGCCCGCTGAGCGTGCGCAACGGAGTCCCCGTCCCCACTTCCGTAAACGCCAATCCCGTCTCTCCGGCGAACTGCGCATGAGCCGCAGTAAGCTGGGCTTGATCGCGCGCGCGAAGAGCCGTCCCGCGAGCGCTGGTCAAACGGATCGGCGCCATTTCCGTACCCACAAGGGAAACGCGAGCCGATCCCGCCATCTCCAGCGCTGGGAGGACGAGATTCTCCGTATAGGTCCCGGCCTGAACGAGGATCGTGTCGCCCGGACTCGCTCGATCAACGGCCCCTTGGATCGAACTGTAAGGACAGCCTTGCGCGCACACGAGAAACGTCTCCGCTCGCGTTGGGAGACCGGTCAAAAGAAGCCAATGGGCCAACAGGAAGAGGACCATGACCAGGGGGATTCTGGGCTTCGTCAGGGGGACCATTTTTTCCTCCTCCTTCTCCATTTGGGCGCTCCCGACCGCGCCGCCCGAATCGCTCAAAATTCGCGGCGTTTATCTTGTCCCCGCGCACCTGGCGCTGTCAAGCCGAAATTGGAGGCCGAAGGTCTCGTCATCCGCGACGGCAATTGTCCGGAGTCGGTGGCTGTCAAGAAGCGACGCCGCCAGACAAGAGAATTTTCGTCGCCTGCTGTGAGGTCGCGTCACAATCGCGGCTGCGCCGTTGATCTGACGCTGTACGATTCGGAGCACGAGGTGGACCGCGCGCATGCCCAGCGTCTGTGACGAGATGTCGGATCGCGCCTGTGCCGGTCATCGCTGAGCGGCTGAAGATACGGGCTCGCGCGAGCGGATGCGCTTGCCGATGTTCCCGATCTTGCCAATTTCTTTGTGGGCCGAGTAAGCTGAAGCGCGCGGTTCTTCCCCCTGATGGGAAGGTCTGTCGAAGTACGGCGTAGAAGGAGAGCGGAAATGCGGCAGCGAGGCAGCGGACGAAGTTTCTCCAGCGCGAAGCGGACTCGCAGCTCCGTTCTCGCGCTGCTCCTCATAGCGCTGAGCGTAGGGAGCGCGAGCTTCGGCTTCGATGGCATGCGATCCTCCCCTTCCCCGAGCGTCCAAGAGGAGACGCTGCTGGTTCCGGGACTGGAGCGGCCGGTGGAGATTTTGCGGGATCGTTGGGGGGTGGCGCACATCTATGCCCAAACCGAGCATGATCTCTTCTTCGCGCAAGGCTACACGGTGGCACGGGATCGGCTCTTTCAACTCGAACTCTGGCGGCGGCAGGCCACGGGCACATTGGCCGAAGCTTTCGGACCGCGGTTCCTCGAGCACGATCGGGCCGCGCGACTTTTTCGCTTTCGCGGCGATTTGGAAGCGGAGTTGCGCCATTATCATCCTCGGGGTCCGCAGATCATTGGCGCGTTCGTCGCGGGGATCAATGCCCGCATCGCCGAAGTCCTCAAGACGCCTGAGCAATTGCCTCTGGAGTTTCGCATCCTCGATTTTCGGCCGGACTATTGGACGCCGGAAGTCGTCATCTCCCGTCATAACGGACTCTACGGGAATGCGCTTCAGGAGTTGCAGACGGCGCTTCTCGTGCGAGCGCTCGGATCGGAGCGCGCTCGCGCGTTGCTCGATCTGCGTCCGGAAGCGCCTCAGCTCATCGTGGATGAAGCCGTAGACCTGAAGGCACTCTCGCCCGAAATTCTCTCCCTCTACGAGCGGTATCGCTCGACCATCACGTTTCGTCCCGAGGACGTGCGCCCCGAGTATCGCGCGTCGCACGCGGAGACATCGAGCGAGCCTGCTCCTACTTTCTCCGACGCGCAAGAAGAAGGGAGCAACAACTGGGTGATTGCGGGGCGGCTGTCGCTTTCTCGAAAACCGCTACTGGCCAACGATCCGCATCGGGCGTTGCAGGTGCCTTCGCTGCGTTATTGGGTTCATCTGGTCGGACCGGGATGGAACGTCGTCGGCGCTGGAGAGCCGGCCGTGCCCGGTGTCGCCATCGGCCACAACGAATATGGCGCGTGGGGGCTCACGGTTTTCAGCATCGACATGGAGGACATCTACGTGTACGAGCGGCATCCGCAGGATCCGAACCGCTATCGCTATGGAGACGGATGGGAGACGATGCGGGTCGAGCGGGAGGTGATTCGAGTGAAGGGGCAAGCGCCCGTCACCGTGGAATTGAAGTACACGCGACACGGGCCGGTGATCTTCGAGGATCCGTCGGCACGTCGTGCTTATGCTTTGCGCGCGGCGTGGTTGGACGTGGGCGGAGCGCCATATCTGGCGAGTCTTCGAATTGCGCAGGCTCGCAATTGGGAGGAGTTTCGTCAGGCCTGCCGCTACTGGTACACGCCGGGAGAAAACTTGGTGTGGGCGGATCGGTCGGGACGAATCGGTTGGCAAGTCGTGGGGCGCGTGCCCATTCGTCCCAACTGGACGGGCCTCGTGCCGGTGCCGGGCGATGGTCGCTACGAATGGGCGGGCTTTGTCGCGTTCGAAGCGCTGCCCGAGCGCCATGATCCCCCCGAAGGCTGGATCGCCACAGCCAACGAAGAGAATCTCCCTGCGGGGTATCAACCGATCCCCAGCTACAGTTGGGCCGAGCCGTTTCGAGCCGCGCGCCTTCAAGAGCTGCTCTCCGAACAGCGTCGGTTCACGCTCGCCGATTTAGCTCGGATTCAGCATGACGAGCTTTCGATTCCGGCTCGGCTCTTGGTTCCGCTGCTGCGTCCGCTTCGTTTGCCGGGACAGTTGCCGTGGGCGCAGCAGCGTCTTCTTGAGTGGAATTTCGTGTTGGATCAGCGATCGGCCGCCGCCGCTCTCTACGTGGCGTGGGAACGTCGCTTGTTGGAGAACTATTGGAATCGGCGGATTCCCGAACAAGCGCGACCGTTTTTCCGCTCCCGTCCCTTGCAGCGGATGATCGAGGCGCTCTATGCCCCGGATGGAACGTTCGGGCCGGACCCGATTCGAGGACGAGAGGAATTGCTCGTGGAGAGTCTGGCGCAAGCCGTGCGAGATGTGACGGAACGGCTGGGCGCTGATTGGCGGGCGTGGACGTATGGCCATCGGCGCTTCAAGCGCGTGCTCTTT
>JANWYV010000010.1 GCA_025055075.1 Blastocatellia bacterium | reverse complement strand
AAATTCCCGGCATCGGTGGCGTGGCTAATCGTTGCTCCCAGGCCTGTGGTCGAAAGAATCTGACCCTTGAAGTGGAAGTATTCGGCCACAATACTTGCATTCCAGGCTCCGCCTGCTGCCGTCACTAACCCAGTGATGAGATGGGGGAAGATGCCGGGCAGAATCAGCAGTCGCCAACGATCCCACGCGCCGAAGCGGAACACGCTGGCGGCTTCCTTCAAATCCGTGGGGATGGCCATGGCGCCGGCGATCACGTTGAAAAGGACATACCATTGCGTTCCCAGAAGCATGAGCAGGATCGAGCCCACACTCAGTCCGCCTCCCAGATTTATGAGCATGAGGAGCACAACAGGAAACAGCGCGGTCGCCGGAACGGAAGCGGCGATCTGCACGAGCGGCTGCGCCACGCGCGCCAGTCGTGGATTAAAACCGATAGCCACGCCGACCGGGAGAGTCCAACTCACACCGATGAGCAATGCCACAGTGACTCGCAGAAAAGTAGCGCCCGCACCACGCATGATCTGGGCCATCTCTCCGGTAGTGAGTCGTGCCATCTGCGATGCGACGTGCATTAGCCCGTACGCAACGGCGGTCAGCAACACCAAGGCCAGCGCACGCACAAACCACATCCGCCACGCCGAAGGTTGACGCTGTTCTCTAGGTGGGACCTGCCGCGCAAAAAACAACGTCAGGCGCTCAGACATAGGCGCAATGGTTTTGCGGTTTATGTAAGCGAGCGCCCGCGAGCCGCGTAACACATCCAGCACAAGCGAGTGTGGCACACGGGCGCTTTCTACCTGTTCGAATTTAAACTTCTCCGCCCAGGCGATGACCGGACGCCACACCAATTGATCGAGCAACACAATGACGCCGATCATCGCACCCAATCCCCAGAGGATGGCGGACGTATTGCCAGCGTCGGCTGCCGTCTGCAAATAAGAACCAATACCAGGAAGGCGAAAGTCGCGCTCGCCCAGCACGAACATCTCGCAGGCCATGAGGAAGAACCATCCACCCGCTACCGACATCATCGAGTTCCACACCAGCCCAATCGCGGCATACGGCAATTCCAGTTGCGTGAACCGTTGCCACCAACTGAAGCGATAGATGCGGGCGACCTCGTACAGCTCGCGCGGAATGCTCTTGAGCGAGGCATAGAAGCTGAACGCCATGTTCCACACTTGGCCGGTGAAGATGAGCAGGATCGAACCCAACTCGACGCCGAGTTGACGGTGCGGAAACAGCGCCACCATGGCCAGCATCACGCCGGGCAAAAAGCTGAGCACCGGAATGGACTGCAAGATGTCGAGCAGTGGGATCATAATGCGTTCGGCTTTGGCGTTGTACGCCGCAATGTAACCGTAAATGAGCGTAAAGGTAAGACTCAAGACATAGGCGATGGTGATGCGCAGAAGCGAAAAGGCCGCATAGCCGGGCAACGCCGAGGGATGGAGCGAAATCTCCACCACTGGCGTCACGCGGCCAAACCAGGTGCGGGCGATGCTAAGGACTGCATAGAACAGCGCCAGCCCCGCGCCGAAGATAAGCAAATCGATCCAAAATGACCACGTGCGTTCCGAGATGATGGGTTTGAGTAGTCTAAGCGGTGTCATAAAAGCAGCGGTCAGTAGTACAATGAACAGTGCGCTGATGCGTTTCGCTGTCCACTTATTGCTCCGTTAATATAAGTCGTCCCTTCTCGGCATCGTAATCGAAGATTTCGGCGTAGCGACCCCAATGAATCGCTGTGTCGAGTTGCCGTTGGCTTTCCTCTTCGCTGAAGTGCTCCTCCAAGATGTCCAGGAAGAAATCATCGGGCAAGGCATGATCGGATTTGGTGCGAAGTGCATGTTCGATCTGCTGCAGGAGACGGACATGCTGGAGCGCCGCCTGGCGGAAGAGAGCTTTTCGGGTGAGAATGTCAGCTTCGGCGAAGGCCTGACCCTCGGGTGTGATCTCCACATCGCCTTCTTGAAGGTTGACGAATCCCAGTATCCCCGCGGCCTCGACGATCGGCAATAGATCATCCACTTCCATGATCAAATCGGCCGCAAGGCGATGCAGATCATCGCGCCCGCCACGGTCGAGCAAAATCTCCATTAAGCCAGCGATGCCGCCCGGTCGCGCGTGCGGCAACATCTGATACTTCATTGTTGGAGGTTCACTGACAGCTGCCTGCTTGGCTTCGGTTAGCAATTGTGTCGGCTCTTCGCGAGGTTGGGTGAGGATCTTGTAAATGTAGTCCACCAATTCAACGAACTGAGCCGCCTTGCGGTCGCGCGGGTGAGCCAGTTGAACCTCAAAGTCGGCGCGGATGCGAGCCGGATTGCGGCTCAGCACGATGATGCGATCAGCCAACAGAACGGCCTCCTCAATGTTATGCGTAACGAGGAAGACCGCGCGCGTTGGCATCTTTCGATCCAGCCACAATTCTAACAACTCGCTGCGGAGGTTCTCCGCCGTCAGCACATCGAGAGCCGAGAACGGCTCATCCATGAACAGCACTTCCGGTTCCACGACCAACGCCCGCGCGAATCCGACGCGCTGCTTCATCCCGCCGGACAGCTCCTTGGGATAAGCCGTCTCGAATCCGTCCAAGCCGACCATGTCGAGAATTTTCAATGCGCGCTTGCGCCGCTCGACCCTGCCGAGGCCACGCGCCTTGAGGGGAGCTTCGACATTTTCCAGCACGGTCAACCAGGGGAAAAGCGCGAAACTTTGAAAGACGATGGCGGCATTCGGGCGCTGACTATTGAGCGGCTGCCCGTGCCAGAGGACCTCGCCGGCGGACGGCCGCACTAATCCCGTGAGAATTCTTAGCAGCGTGGACTTGCCCGAGCCGGACGGACCAAGAAGGGCGATGATGCGATCTGGGTAAATGGCCAGATCAATTGGGGCAATCACCTCGATACGACGTCCGTCCGGTTGAAGATAGAACATCTCCACCGCGCGCGCTTCGACGATGGGATTCGGTGGTGTCCTGCCTCCTCGCTCACGCTCCGTCATGGCGTCCGATGACCGAAAATCACATTTCTCCCGGCGAGCGATCAAAGGTCGAGCTTACGCTGTCGTCCCCATCTGCCTCAACCGCTATCTCCGATCTGCCGAGAGAATTTGAACAGGTCTCGTGAGTTGTGCGAACGCATCTCAGGCCAATTGATCCCGATCAGAGCCGGCTCACCAAAAGCCATAAGCTATCTCTGAAGTTCGAGCGCACGTAGCCGCCGTGCCTCGCAAGACGACAATATTGCTCCGCCTACGATTTCCTCCCTCGCGCGACCCAAAAAAGCCAGAGGAGAGCAACGAGCGCGCCCGAACCGATGGCCAGCGGACGGGGGATCCTGGTTGAGATCCAGGCCCATTCTTCGCCCAAGAGATAACCCATGGCGATGAACGTCACCGACCAGATGAATCCTCCCGTATAAGCGAAAGCGGCGAACACGGGGAGTCGAAGTTTGACAACTCCAGCTACTATGGCGATGAGATGGCGGACGCCCGGTACAAAGTAGCCCAGCAGCAAGCCCCACTTGCCGATGCGATCGAACCACTGCTCGACACGATCCACCTCTTCGATCCTGAGGCGAATGAGATGTCCGTATCTTTTGATCAGGTAAAGACCAATCGTGCGGCCCAATCCATAACTGACGGTGATGCCGCAGACGCTGCCGAGAAACGCTGCCGCCGCGGTGGGAACAGGACGCAGGTCGCCTTTGTAAATCAGATAGCCAGCGAAGGTAAGCACGCCTTCGTCCGGAAAAGGAATGCCGACGACGCCCAGCATGAGCAGGGAAAAAATCCCCACGTACTCATGTCGCACCACCCAATGAAGCACCGGTTCCACACCCGAAGGAATTTTAGAGCTGGTCCCAAGGCTCGTCAACACGGATCCACAGCGCGCACATAGTTAGACGACTCTACGGAGATACCCACAGGCCGATGACATCAACTTTGCCGAATCCAATTGGCTTGGCGGCGCTCACGAAATCGTTGGCGAGCCTCCTATTGGTCTCACTTCGCGTGACGGCAAAGGCGCGTTCCAACAATCGCCCTTAGTATGGTTCGACGACAACGTAAAACGTGTTTCCCCCTCGATTCACGAGCAGCAGCACCGAGTTCTTTCCCGCCTGCTCGACAGCGCGCTCAAACTCGCGGACGCTGGTGACAGGTTGGCGATTCACCTCTTGAATCACATCGCCACGTTGTAAACCGGCGTCGGCTGCCGCGCTTCCGGGTTCCACGTCAACGATCACGACGCCGCGCATCGAGGCGGACAGGCCCAACTGCCGGGCCACCTGCGGAGTTAATTCGTCCACGCTGATGCCATCGAGGGCGCTCGACGGCTCATTGTCCTGGTTATTGCGAGACGGTGGTTGGCTGGGCAATTCATCTAACCGAACTGATACCTCTCGCTCCTGGCCATTGCGGAAGATTTTCAGGCGCACAGTGGTCCCCGGGGCCATTTGCGCGATCTTCAGTTGCAGCTCCCGACTCTCGTGGATAGGCTGGCCACTGAGTTCGAGGATAATATCGCCTCTGCTCAGGCCGCTCCGTGCCGCTGGGCTGTCGGGCCGGACATCGGCCACCAGCGCCCCGCGCGCTTGGGGGAGGCCAAACGCCTTCGCTATCGCGGGGGTCACCGGCTGAATGGTCACACCGAGGTAGCCCCGGATCACCTTTCCATGCCGAAGGATTTGCTCCATCACCTGACGGGCCATATTGATGGGAATAGCGAACCCGATGCCCTGATTGCCCTGGGCGCCGCTGGAGAGGATCGCCGTGTTGATGCCGATCAACTCGCCACGTGCATTGATGAGCGCCCCGCCGGAATTACCCGGATTGATGGGAGCGTCCGTCTGGATGAAGTCCTCATAATCCTCAATCCCCAAGTTGCCGCGTCCGGTGGCGCTGACAATTCCCATGGTCACCGTCCGACTCAGACCGAAGGGATTGCCAATCGCAAACACAAGATCACCCACTTGAACCTTCGAGGAATCTCCCAGTGTGAGCGTCGGTAGATTGCCGGCATCAACTTTCAGTACGGCCACGTCGGTTTTCGGGTCGGTACCCACGATGCGCGCTTTGAGTTCGCGGTTATCGTCCAGGACAACCTTAATGTCCGTGGCGCCCTCAACCACGTGGTTGTTGGTGAGGATGTAGCCTTCAGGGCTAACGATGACTCCGGAACCCAGGCTCTGCTCGCGTCGCTCGCGCGGGATGCTGAACGGGAACCGATCACCAAAGAATTGCCGGAAAAAGGGGTCGTTGAACAGCGGCGCCCAGGGACCTGCCCCCGGCGTGCGAACCATCTTCGATGAAGAGATATTGACGACCGCAGCCATCGCCGGCTTGACGATGGGAGCGAAGGTCATGGGCAGCGGTGCATGACCTTCGCCCCGGGCTTCATGTGTCGCTATATACAGGGGAACCACCCGCGCTGTATATAGCGGCAATCCCTGGTTCTTCGCCGTGATCAGCGATCCCGCCACGGCACCCACAACCAGTGCCAGGCCTAGCCCGACCGCTCCCACCCACATTCGGATTTTCATCATCTTTCCCCCTGCCATTTTTCCAACCTCCTTGCGGTGATTTCTCCGCTCGACGGCTCTCAGATCGAGCGGCCTTCGCTGTGTCACGCTTGATTCGATGGCCATGTCGGTCAATCAAAGCAGGTGATCCTTCCGGGGCTCTCGTGGCGATTCCACTTTGAGATTATTCGTCACGCTCAACGCCAACGTATCCCCCCGGACGATCGTCTCGGCCAATTGCCGCTCGACCGGATCGCTGACCGTACCTTCGAGAATGACGTTTCCGTTCTCGACGATGATGTGGATCGGCGGATAGGGTTGGAACGCATATCGCTCGAACACCGGATCATGGTAGATCAGCCGAGCGATCCGAATGCGCAGTTGATCGTCGAAGATCGAAGTGGGGAGAACCTGAATGTCGTTCCGCACCTCCTTTACGCCCGGGACTCGCGTTGCCAATCGCTCGTAATCGCTTTTGCGCCACGGCTCGCGCACCCATCCTTTCAACGTCACCACGCCATTATTCACGTCCCCCGTGATCCAATCAAAGATATCGTAGAAGGCATACGTGCGGATGTTTCTGGCCACGGCGTCGGCGATCTGCTGATCGGAAAGGCTTTCCGGTGAGATGCTCAAATGGTTCTCTACATTGGCAACGTCATCCACGCTGCGCGCGTCTTTCTCGGCTTGCTGTTTCTCGGCCAGGCTGCGCACAGTTCCCGTGAGCGTCACGACGCCATCCTCAACCGACACAGCGATGTTGTTGTCTCGCTGCAAGTGGTGCTTAATGAGCCGGCGCTCCACCAGGGTTTTGATCGTCTCATCCGAGAGGCGGTTGCGACTCTGTTGAGCCATCGCCAGAACGGCGCGCGTGCCGAGACTCACGGCAGTTAAGAGAACGATCATCGTCGCCTTCATTGCCCCTTTCATACGGCTGCCTCCTTCGGTGCGAAATTCCTCGAGTTCCATTCAGAGTGGGGGACCCTTTGGGGGCTTGGCGCCTCGGGGGTCCCCCGGGGTTGCAGCTTACGGTTTGCTCTTCTTAGCGGGATGGGCGGCTGGGCGGAGGTGAACTTCGTGCGCGATATTTCTCCCCCCTTGCTCAGCGTACCTCACGGTGGCCATCATCCCGGATTTGATCGCCGAAGGCTGGACAGGACGTCCAGACTCGGTGAATTTGGTTTGGTCGTCATAGGCGATGGTGATGGCTTTGCCGCGCTCCATCAGCGTCAGGGTCCTCGCGTTGAGATCCACGGTGCTGATTTCGCCTCGCGCGGTTCTCACCTTCGCTTGTGTGGGATGCTGGGCCTCTGTTCTCCCCGGCGCCTTTTTTTGGGACGCTCCCACAGCACCGGACAGGACAAAGGCCAGAGCGACGACGTTGGCGAGCACGAGAAGCTTTCTCATGATTCTCCCTCCTTGTTGATGTGGTGTTTCATATTCCCGCTTCTCCTCTATGCAATTGTCATACCACATCGGCGCACGTCGTCGCCCGAGGCGGAATGTGCGGAAAAAGTGAAAGTTAAGAGGACTCCAGCAAGAATGAGTTCCGACGGGGGAGTGCGGCAATTTTGCGTCGACAAGCAAACCCGCCACAGAGATGACGAGTTAATCATCCCAGGCGAGAACCGGAAATGGGATTCTCCTCAACTCCGGCCGGCGCTGATGACGACCGTCATCTCCCCGCTTCAAAACAGGCGGGTGTCTGGATTCTGCAATGCAACAGACGGTGAGAGGCGCTCACCAGCTATTTCGATTCCCCCCCTCGCGGTCGCTCAGGCCGATGTCGAAGGCGACGATGACCAGGAAGAGACTCAGGGCAACGATCGCTAGTTCGTAAAGGAAAAGGAGATCGCCTCGTGCGACAAAGAAATAGGCGATTCCGCCTAGGATGAGCAGCGAGAGGATCCCCCACAAACTCAGTCGCTGTCGTGGTTCCGATTCCGGCATAGGCTCCTCACAACAGGTGGAATTCGACGTAGATCGTCCCTCGCCAATCCATCGGATTTCCTCGGGCGTCGCGCGCGGGGACGAACTGGATCTTCGTGGCCGCTTCGATGGCCTTCTCATCGAGGCCGTATCCTAATCCTCGAATGACGCGGACCTGTTTGATCCTCCCATCGGCGCCGAAGGTAGCGCTGAGGATGACGACTCCCTGAATGCGATTTCGCCGGGCTTCCTCCGTCCATTCCGGCCTGGGTTTGAACGTGATGATGGGGCGGCTGGTGACGTCTCCGCCGCCGATCCGAGGCGCGCCTCCTCCTGTATTCCATCCTTCTCCCGGGCCATATCCGACGCCTCGTCCAGGACCGACACCACCTCCTTGACCTGCTCCGATGCCGCCACCCGATCCTGGTCCCGATGAGGGGATGGATGAGTGACTCGTCGGATCGCCAAGGGGGAGGCTGAGGTCGAGCTTTGGAAGAAGTTCTGGTTGCGCCATGATCGTGGGCAGCACGGGAAGAGAAGGCTCTTTGATCTCGGGGGGGTGAGGGCTCGGAGCGACAATGGGCGGCTTCAGTTCAGCCTTTGGCAGCTTGCCAAAAGAAGGTGGTTGCGCCTCCTTTCGTCCTCCCCCGCCGCCACCGCCGGCTCGCACCCGCTGCCGCGGCGCATACAGTGGTGGTGGAGGCAAAGGTTCGACCAGTGTCACGGTAGCTTGGGCAATCTGGGGTTCCAGGTGATGGGGGATGGGCCGGTGAACGGCTTTCTCTAGCGACACGACGGCAACAATCGCAACCACGGAAAGGAGCCATCCAGCGAACAAGATGCGCTTTCGTCGCTGATCCGGCTCGCTGCTGCTCAGGAGGAATCGGAGATAGCTCTGGGGATCGGCGCGAAATTCTTGCCAGTGATCCCGCAAACCCAGCTGAAGTCTTTTCCACAGGGGCTCGGATTCCGCGCCCAAGAGGGCTTGAAGAAAACCCTTCGGGTCCTCGCGAAAATCTCGCCAGCTTTCTCGAAGGGTTCGGAGGAATCGAGCGCCGAAAGATTCGGACTCAAGCGTCTCGAAAAGTTGAGCGCGTTCCATAACATGCCCTCCCGTTCCGAAACCGGCAGGGAAGCGTCGTCTCCCTGCTGACAGATGAGGCAATTCTTATCGGGAAAACGGCAGGTGGTGTGCGATCAGGAGAGGATGACGGGAGGGCTTCTCTCGCTCCAGGGGTGTGGGAAAAGGAACCGGTCTGACCTCCGGCGCCCGGCCTCAGCAGTCAAGGGCCTCAAGGGCGGAGGGACGAGCGATTGTATGGCGGCACCGTGAGCGAGGGGCGCTCGGAGAGATCCCGCGGTGAGATCGGTCTCCTTCGGAATAGGGCCGAGCCGGTGGCCTTCATCAGGCAGTTCTGAGGAAAACGCGCGTTCGCTCGCTGAGGCGATGAGAGTAGGCTGATTTGCCTGAGAAATGGCGCGTGTCTCGTTCGCAAAAGCGTGCGGGATAGCATGCGCCGCGAGGATTCCACTAATCGCCACGGGGAAGAAGGAACCTCGCCATGTCCACGCTCTGAACACAAAAACCAGATTATCATATCTTGTGAGCCTCAACAAGGCCCGCTGCCACGAACTAGTGTTGTCTTCAGGCGAAGGCTTGAGGTAAGCTATCGAAGCGGCGATGGAGTCCGCCGTGAACCGCCTCGACGGTTGGGCGAGGCTGATGACTCCTACTTGGGGACGTCCGAGTAGGAGTTTTTATTTTGGAGTCGGCGAAAGGGGGGTCAGGGATGACCTTCTTCTGTCCGAGCTGTTGGCGAGAGGTGAATGCTGGCTTTGACACCTGTCCGAGCTGTGGCACGAACATCAACCGCTATTCCCGCTCAACGCCGTATGTGGAGAAACTCATCTCGGCACTGCAGCATCCGGAGCCGCAAACGGTGAGGCGCGCCGCATGGATCTTAGGTCGGTTGAAAGCTCGCGAAGCCGTTCCCGCTCTGCTTGGCACGGGGGAGCGAACGCGAGATCCTTACGTGATCGAGTCGGTGATCGAAGCACTCGGAGAGATTGGCGATGAGCGCGCGAGAGTTCTTGCGACGCTGCACGGTGCAAGGGGCCGTGCGCGTGAGGAGAGCGGCAGAAGAGGCATTCGCACGGCTCATCGCAGGAGGGGATGAGCATGCTCAATGAGCATCAGCGACGTCGCTTAGAGGTGAGCCTTGGACTTTTCGATCGGGCTCTCTTGGAGGTGGAGCGACTGTATTTGTCCGCGGACCTTCCTCAAGGTGAGATGTTTGAGGTGACGAGCGATCTCACGCCCGAGGAGCGGGCGCGGATTCGGGCGACGATCGCGCAGATTCGGGATCTGTTGCAACGGTTTCGCGAGCGGTTTCAGTTGCACCCACAGCGCAGGGACGTGCGCAGTCTGTTGCGGGGATATTTCGCGCATTTCTGGGCCGTGCTCTCGGATTGTCGGGCCAGCAAGCTGCGGGGATATGGCGAAGTCGCTCCTCAGTTGGGGCAGATGCTCGATCCGGAGATCGAGGCCCTCCTTGTCTTGGTCGAGCGCTTGGAGCGAGTGATCGAGCGTTGAGAGAAGGATGTGGGCTGAACCCAGCGGCGTGCCTCATCCGATTATGCGAGCGAGCAGGAAGGCTGTAGTCGCCGCCAGACTACCGATGAAGAGCGTCTGCAACGCACTGCGCCACGGGCGAATTCCCGTCAGCCGTCCTTTGACGTATCCGAACAGCAGAAGTGCCAACGGCGTCACGAAGACCGAAACTCGAAGAGCGGTCCGCAGTTGATCCAGCAGGATGTATGGGAACAAGGGGATGAGGCCACCGACGATGTAAGCGAGCCCGATGGTGAACGCGCTCTTTCGCGCGCGCACGGGATCGGGAGGCTCGAGCCCCAGTTCGAAGCGCATCATGAAGTCGACCCATCGGTCGGGATCGGAGCGAATGGCGGCGACTAGCGGAGCGATCTGTTCGTCCGTGAGCCCATAGCCCCGGAAAATTTGCGCGACCTCTTCCGCCTCTTCCTCGGGGATGCGCTCGGTCTCGCGTCGCTCGCGCATTTGCTCGGCCAGGTAGTGCTCGAGATCGGTCTTGGCCGCCAAGTATCCTCCCAGTCCCATGGCGATCGCGCCGGCTGCGATCTCGGCCAGTCCCGCCGTCACGACGACGCTTGTCGAGGCTCCGACACCTGATAGACCGGCCGCCAGCGCGAAGGGAACAGTCAATCCATCGGCCATGCCGATCACGATATCGCGGATCGTTGGCGTCGCTTGAAAGTGTCGCTCGACGTGCGGAACGGTGGGCATCGCGCACCTCCTGAAGCTCATGCGCGCGGACGTTCTCCCGCGTCCGCTTGGAAGCGGAAGATGAAGTAATCCGAGTAAAGATAGGGCAAGCGCACGCACGCGCGCGTCAGTGGAGAGCGAAGCGTGAGACGTTCGGCCAGACTCAGGAGGAACTGGAGGCGTTTCGTCTTCGGATACACGTTGAAGCCAGGCAGAAAGGCCTCCAGGGTGAGTTGGTGAGCCGCCGCCCACTGCTCGATCTTCGTCCACGAGCGGCCCGCCAAGACGCGAGCGCCACCCGTGAAGAGGTAGGACGTCGGCGCTTTGCGCAAACAGGCCTCAGCCGCCGAGAGGAAGAGCAGCATCTCCGGCACGGCATAGATGGGGTCAGTGACCACGATGTCATAGGCGCCCCGCAAATCTTCCGGAAGTGGGCGTCGCAGATCCACGCGACGGCAGACGATGCGAAGGCGATGCTCCCCAGAAGCGGTTTCGATCAAATGCAAGACCTCGGCATCGAGGTCAAGGACAGTGATCTCATTCGGGAGGAGCCATGCCAGAGCCACGCTCACGAAATCGTCGTCGCCGAGACAGAGGATGCGGGTTTCCGCTCTCGCGTAACTTCGGATGAGCTCCGCTCGCTTCACCGTCGTGGATGGCGTGCACGGCAATTGGTGAAGTGCGTGCGACTTGACACGTAAGCGCTTTTGCAGCGACGCGATCGTTCGCAACAGCTCCGGCTGCGGGGGCGTGGTTTCTTCCTGCGTTCGCTGGAGGAAGATCTCCATTTGGGCGAATAGGGCGGCCAGCAGCGCTTCGTTTTCCGTCTCCACGAACGTTCGGATTTCGTGAAAGACGCGATGGAGCCTAAGCCCTTTGGCGAGGCGTTTCGCCCGCGTGAGGGCGACATCCGCGTGGGAGAATTCCAGCCTGTGCTCGAAGGAGAGACGGTCGGGCTGAGAGGGCGTCCTCGCCGAAGAGGGCGAGGAGCGAGGGGAGATCTCTCGTGCGTTCTCGCCTGGTGATCCGAAGGGATCCGAAGCAGGAGAGCAAGCGTCTCTCGGCGTGAGCCTCATCCTCATAAGCGCTTCGCCATGAGATATGCCCCCAATCCGATGAGAAGGATACCCATCCCTTGCATCATTCGGCGCACCCTTGGCAGAGGGAGCGGATAACGATGAAGGATTTCGCGAAGTACAGCGAACCAAAGGCTGACTCCTGCGCTCACGCCAAGAGCGAAACCAAATCGGTGCGCCGGAAGCGCGATCGTTGGAAGCTTCGTCCGCAGAGCGAAAGCTGTACCGATCCAAAAGGCCGCGAATGCCGGATTCGAAAGGTAGAGCGCGCTTCCCAAAGCCACTCCCGCCAGAGCCCCTCGCACGCCTCGTCGGCCTGTAGCGACTGCTGGAGAAGTGCGGCGCGGAATGAGCAAGGAGGCGCCGTATCCTATCAGGAGCATGCACGCGGCGATCTCCACAGAAGGAGATGGGAGGAGACGCCCCCACGCCGTCGCAGAGAGAGCTGCGAAGGCATATCCACCATCGAGAAGCGCCACGATCGCTGCGAAGGCTAGTCCCTGGCTCTCCTCTCCGCGGGACGCTATCACCGCGAAAGCCGCGTTGATCGGTCCAATTGGCATTGAGGAGACGAGTCCAATGGCCAACCCCAGACCTATCCATATGAAGAGATCGTCGCTCATACGGTGAGCGCTGATCATACCGCACGCTCACGGGAAAGCTCAAGGGGACTCATCGCGAGATTCCCTCTAGGGCAGAGGGCGACGGTCGTCGGAATCAAGCGAGCGAGGCGATTTTGTACCCTCTTGCCAAAGCGCCACAGTGACGATGCGCGCCGCGGGAGCTAGGCCGACGCGGCTTCTCCGGTCTAACGCCCATAATGTGAAGGTGATGAGGTTTCCGCAGGGCATCAGAGCGCTCGCGCCACTCGCCTGGCACGTAAGTTGCTACGTCCCTCCATCGGGAAGGTGGGGAGAGCACGGGCGGCGGAGGAGAGTCGGGAGAGGAGAACATGACGCCCCCGCTCTTCTCTCGAATGCGATCTTCCGCCGCCCGTCGCAGGATGGGCGAAGGTGGGGTGGATATTCGGAGAGTCGCTTGGCGACTCTCCTTTTTCTGCTTTGGAGGTCAGCGATGTTCATGCTTCAGTTCTCCTCCATCGGCTTGCCGGAGCTGCTCCTTATCCTCATGATCGCGCTTTTGCTCTTCGGTACGAAACGGTTGCCGGAACTAGGTAGTTCGCTCGGCCGCGCGATCAGCGAGTTCAAGCGCGGGCTCTCGGAAGAAGCGCCACGGGGGAAGTTATCGGAGAACCCGGAGAGAGCCCCTCTTGACTCTACCGAGAGGCGCTCCGATGCTCCTCCATCCTCTCCTTGAAGAGAAGGTGTGGCGAGATGGAAGCGTGCGCCAGAAGTGCCACACTCAGTCCCCCAGGACGACGCGTCGGGTGCGAAATTAACCCTTCGAGAGACCGGGCCTTAGCTTACGCAGGGAGGTGCTCGACTCTCGGCACATCATTTGCCTTTCCCAAATGGTGGCTCGTTGAGAGCCAAAATTCTGTGAAAGGAGGCAGGATATGTCGAAGTGGTGGCAGACGCTGGCAATCGCCGTACTTCTGACCTTTGGTGGATCGGGAGCCTTTGCTCAAGCTACGTCGCAGAAGGCCACGAAACCAGCGACGAAAGCGGCGGCTGCTCAGACGAGTGGTACGGCGGCTGGGCAGACTCACGCTCAAACTCCAGAGGCGAAGGAGACGAAGACAAAGCGGGCAAAGGTGAAGAAGGCATCAAAGAAGGCTCCGTCCGAATCCACTGAGACGCGAAAGCCGCAGTAAGCGGCATATCCTCACATTTGGGGCGGAGGGACGAGCCGGTTCCTCCGCTCTCTCTTGAGCGCGGGGCATGCACGAAGGACTATGCGCGTATATGGGGGAGCGAAGACTCTCGCGGTGGCGGTGGTGAGCGCAGGCGTCCTGCTGGTGGGGCTCGCGCTGTGGATACGAGGGAGAGGATGGCATTCCGCCCCTCGAAGCGAGGGTTCTCAGCCAATGGCGACCGCTTCTCCGAATGAGGCGGAGCTTTCGCCCTCCAGGCTTGATTTTCAGCGCGCGCTTGAGGCGCTGGATGCTCTCTTGGAAGCACTGGATGAAGGGGATTGGGCGCAGGCGCGCGAGCGCTTTGCCGAGTTTGAGCAAATCGTGCGAACACTTCCCGCGCCAGATTTGGAGCATCCGGAAATGTCGTTCGCTTTGATGGATTTCTTCCACTTGTATCGCGTACAGCTTGAGCGCGCGCTCTTGACCGAAGACGCCACGGGAGCCATCTTCGCGTGCAATCAATTGGGAGACATCATGTGGGACTTGCGCGCTCAGTTCGAGCGAGCGCCAGTGCCTGAGCTGGGGCGTCTTCACTATCTCGGGCGCGATCTCCGCTATTGGAGCGAAGTCGGCGACGAGAAGATGGTTCGTCTCCGTGCTCTCGGGGTAGAGAAGACGTGGAGCGATGTGCGCCCCATCATCGCAGCCAGTGGGGAAAAGGCATTGATCTCGCGTTTCGATGAACTCCTCGAACGACTACACACCGCGCGCACCATGGAGGACTATCGAGCGATCGCTCTAATGCTGGAAGAAGCCATCCATCAGCTCGAGGCGCAGTTCGCTCGTGAGCGTGAGCCGAGATGAACAGTGCCGGATGCTTCGTACCGGATCGTTCGCTTCGCAGGCGTGAGCGGAAACGAGAGCCCGTCTCGTTGACCTCACGTCGGACTTCTGAGGGGCACCACGCGACGCGATACGGGGGCTCGGCTCGAGCGTGCGTCGAAAGAGCGAGCGTGCCGTGAGGGAGTATCTGCTCGCTCCGAGCTCACGTTTCGGAGGAGGCCTATGCGAGTCATCCTCGCCGACATTAAAGGGCACGACGGGTTCGTGGCCAAGGATACCGTTGCCGGAGGATACGGCTCTCGATTTCGGGGGACCTCCTGGACGACGCGCTTCGTGGAATGGATGCTCAAGGTCTACAACAACGTGCCGAGCATTCAGCTCGGTTACCTTGCCGCGATCTTCGCCCAAGCCGGTCACGAGGTCGTGATCTCACGAGGGGAGCTTCCTCCGGGAGATCTGGCGTTAGTTTTGACGTCAATTGTGGATTTTCGGAATGAGATTCGCTGGGCGGAGGCGGCTCGCCAAAGATACGGGATGGCGGTCGGTTTCTTCGGGACGTTCGCCACGTATGTCGCGGAAGCGCTCATCGAGCATGGGGATTTCGTCATTCAAGGGGAGCCCGAGCAGGCGGCCTTGCGTCTGGCGCGGGGGGAGAGTCTCCGAGGCCTCGTCGTCAGTCCTCCCGTGCAGGACTTGGATCGCCTGCCTTTTCCCCGATGGGACGTGTTCCCTCGCGGAATGTTCGGGCACGCCGTGGAGCGCCCGTTCGGGTTCACGCGCTTGGCTTTCCCCCTGCTGTCGAGTCGCAGCTGCCCGGAGTTCTGCACCTATTGTCCTCATCGCATCGTGGCGTCCTATCGAGCGCGAAGCCCGGAGAACGTCCTAGAAGAGATTGCCGCGTTATGCCGGCAGTATGGGCGGGTGTATCTCGTTTTTCGCGATCCGATTTTCACCTATGATCGGGAGCGGGCGCTTCAGATCGCGGAGGGCATCCTTCGCTGGAATCTGCCCGTTCGGTTCGAGTGCGAGACGCGACTTGACGATTTGGACGAAGAGCTGATCGGTTGGCTCTATCGGGCAGGCTTGCGCTCGGTTCGATTTGGCGTTGAATCGGTGGATGCCCTCACGCTTAAGCGCGTGGGACGGCGACCGATTCCCTCGGAGCATCAGCGAGAGATCGTCTCGCTCTGTCGGCGAAAAGGAATCAGCACCGTGGCCTTCTACGTGCTCGGCTTCTTAACGGACACCGTCGAGACGATTCGGGCGACGATCGAGTATGCCGTGGCGCTCAACACGACGCTGGCGCTCTTCAAGATCCTGACGCCCTATCCCGGCACGCCACTCTACAAGCAGATGGCCTCGCGCATCGTTGAGTCCGATCTGGAGAAGTTCGACGGCTACACGCCGACGTTTCGCCATCCGACGCTCACGCACGAACAGTTGCGGTTTCTGCTGGAGACGGCCTACTCGCGTTTCTACATTCGCCCATCCTGGTTGTGGGGTTATCTTCGGTTGCCGACATCGGGGTTGTTTGAACAGATGGTCGCATGGGCTGACGCCTATGCGAAGCGTCGGCAGTTGGAGATAGAGGCGGCGCTCTTTCCCGGATGACGCGGAGGAGGCCACCCGAAGTGATCCGCACGATTGCGCGATATGGAGTTCGGCAAGCGCCGGGGGCATGGCAGCGAGCACTGAAGGCGCTTTTAACGGGGCAAGGGGTGCGCGGTCCGGCCATTCGCGAATTCGAGCAGCGATTCGCCGCGTATCATGGTCTGCGGCATGCGATCGCGACATCATACGGGCGCATGGCCTTTTACTACATCCTGCGGGCGCTGGAGTTGCCCGAAGGATCGGAGATCCTCATCCCGGCGGTCACTTTTTGGGTGGTACCGGAGATGGCTCAAGTGGCCGGACTGCGCCCGATCTTCGTCGATGTGGACCCACGCCACTACACCCTCGCTCCTCAAGCGCTGGCGAGGGCGCTGACGGAGCGGACGCGCGCCGTCGTCCCCACGCACTTATATGGCCACCCCTGCGACATGGAGCCCATCCTCCGATGGGCCGAGCGGCACGACGTGTTAGTCATCGAAGACTGCGCTCACGCACTTGGCGCAACCTATCGCGGTCGCAAAGTCGGGACCTTTGGCCACGCCGCTTTCTTCAGCTTCCAGCTCCTCAAAGGGCTGAACACCTACGGAGGGGGAATGGCTGTGACTGACGATGACGCGCTCGCCCAGCGTATCCGGAGTCTGGCGGAAGCCGAACCGTGGCCGTCGGCGATCTCGGTTTTGGGAAAGCTGTTGCTCGGATGGCTGCAACAGGTCTTTATCAGCCCGCGCGGCTTCACATTCACGCTCTTTCCGCTCTTCCTGATCGCCTCTTTCCTTGGGGACCGGGATGTCTCGGCCTTTCTTTGGGAGAAGATTCGTCGGTTGGATCCGCTTCCCACATCCTACCGCCGTCGGTATAGCAATGCGCAAGCCCTGATCGGCTTGGCGGCTCTGGAACATCTGGAGGCGTGGAATGCGCGAACCCGTGAACACGCGCAGCGGCTGAGCGAGGGATTGGCAGGGATCCCCTCGTTGGACCTTCCGCGTCCACTCCCAGACACAGAACCGGTGTTTTATCAATATTGCATTCGCGTGTCCGATCCATCCGCTTTGACGCGTCGGGCGATTCGACGGGGCGTTGACATTGAGATGATGCATGTAGACATCTGCTCCAAACTCCCACTCTTTGCTTCGGACGCGCGCCCATGTCCAGTGGCCGAGACGGCTGCCGAAACGCGACAGCTACCCGTTTATTCAGGGCTGCAGCCGCGCGATGTGGAGCGAATCATTCGCGTGATCAAAGAGATCAGCTACGATCTCCCGCCGCTTCGGGTCGGTGCCGGAGGGGTTCTCGCCCATGGATCCTCGGGTTGAATCGTACATTCGCGCCTATGGGTATTGGGGCATTTTCCTCTGGGCTGTGCTCGGGGGTGAGGAGGGCCTCGTCGTCGCCGTGTGGTTGGCGAAGAAGGGACTTTTGAATCTTCCGGGCGTCATAGCGGCCGCGGCTTTGGGGGGAGCCGTGGGAGACCAGATTTATTTCTACCTCGGGCGCCGATACGGGTGGAGACGGCTGCAGCGCTCGGCGCGCGGCCGACGGGCTATTGAGCGGGCGCAGGTGCTGCTGGCGCGTTATGGACTAGGTGTCGTTGTCGTTTCGCGCTTTCTCGCCGGATTGCGCATCACAATCCCACTGGTGTGCGGGATGCTGGGGATGTCACCACTGATCTACAGCGTCCTGAATTTCCTGAGTGCCCTGCTGTGGGCATCCTTTTACGGAATAATGCTCAATTTCGTCTGGTCCGTTATCGCTTCCTCCGAATGGCGCGTCTGGGTGGCCGTCGTGGTACTGGCCGCCCTCACGCTCATCCTGCTGATGCGATTGCTCTGGAGACGTCCGGCCGGCGCCCCCTCGGCGATGAAGGATCATGTGGGGATTGATTCTGGCTGATCTTGCCGGCCGTCCGGTTCGCGCTGCTCTCAGTATCGGGAGCATCACCCTCGGCGTGGCGCTCATTCTACGAGACGCTCGCGCGATGCCTACCTGACGGAGGAGACGCTAAGGATGGCGCTTCGTGGGAGGTCTCTCAGGAGTCTGCGCTCGTTCGCTCCAATGGAATGCCAAAGCGCTCCGCCATGCGGTAGAGCGTACGCCGGTCAATGCCAAGGATCTCGGCGGCACGGCTTCGATTCCCATGGACGGCCTCGAGGACGTAGAGCAGGTAGCGCCGCTCCAATTCGTCGAGCGAGGGCAGGTCGTGAAAGAGCGTCGCCTCTAAGGATGCAGAAGCGTGCCCTTGTCGAGGGGAAGGCACGGCAACGCGGATCTTCTCGGGCAGATCCTCGGGAACGATCAATCCCCCCCGCGCATGAATGACCGCGTATTCGATGCTGTTCTCCAACTCGCGGACATTGCCAGGCCAGGAGTAGGCTTTCAGCAGCGCCAAGGCCGCCGGAGAGAAAGCGAGCACCTGCCCGGTTTGCTGCGTAGCCCGTCGGAGAAAGTGCGTGGCCAGGAGGGGGATGTCCTCTCGACGTTCTCTCAAAGGCGGTACGCGCAAGGTGACGACGCTCAGACGATAATAGAGATCCTCGCGGAAACGTCCGGCTTTTACCTCTTCTTCCAAATCGCGATTCGTCGCAGCAATCACTCGCACATCTACGCGACGGGTTCGAGTCTCCCCCACGCGCTTGATCTCGCCCTCTTGAAGGGCACGGAGGAGTTTCACCTGGAGGGCAGGCGTCGTCTCGCTGATCTCGTCCAGGAAGAGCGTTCCTCCATCCGCCTCCTCGAAAAGGCCTTTCTTATCGGCGACGGCGCCAGTGAAGCTGCCCCGCGCGTGCCCGAAGAGCTCCGCTTCAAGCAACGTCTCCGTCAGCGCCCCGCAGTTGACGGCGATGAAGGGACCGTGCGCGCGCGCACTGTGCGTGTGAATAGCGCGGGCGATTAATTCCTTTCCCGTTCCCGATTCTCCGATGATCAGAACCGTCGAGAGAGTCGGCGCCACGCGGGCGATCTCTTTGTAGAGCTCAATCATCTGCGGTGTGCGCCCAATCAGACCCGAAGCCTCATAAGGTTCCAGCAGGCGTTGCAGGGCGCTCTCTTCTCGCACCGGCTCATGGAGTCGGAGCGCGCGACGCACAGTCTCGAGGACATCTTCGACCTTGAACGGCTTGGAGATGAAATCGAAAGCGCCGCTGCGCAAAGCTTCGACAGCCGCCTCGAGCGTCCCGAAGCCAGTGATCAGAATGACCTCCGTTTGAGGTGATCGGGTCTTGAAGGCCCTGAGCACGTCCAAGCCTGTTTGCGCCTCATTCAAATTCAGATCGGCGATGACGCAGTCAAAGTCCTCGCGCTCCAGAAGCTCCAATGCCCGTCCGGCCGAAAGCGCTGTTTGTACCGACCAATCCTCGACCGAGAAGAGCTCGGTCAGAAACTCGCACGTCTCGGGATCATCATCCACGATGAGAATCTTCTTCATATTCGCTCTCCGATGTTGAGCGTCGCGCCGTCAGAGTCGGGAAGGCCAATCGGACGATTGTGCCCTGGCCCGGCTCGCTGTGCACGGTGATCTCACCTCCGTGCTCCTTGACGATCTGTCGCACGATCGAAAGGCCGAGTCCGCTCCCGCGCTCATTCGCCTTCGTCGTGAAGAAGGGCTCGAAGATGTGAGCCAGGACATCCGGGCTCATCCCAATGCCCGTGTCCGCGCATTCGATGATGACTTTCTCCGTCCCTGCGACGAAGGCGCGAAGAGTCAGGCGCCCTCCCGCGGGCATGGCATCCAAGCTATTGGCGATCACATTGATAAGCACCTGTTGGAGCTGTTCGGGCGAGCCGAGGATCTCCGGGAGATCAGGAGCCAGCTCCAAACTCACTTCGATCTTGCGTTCCTGAAGCGTCGGCATGACGATCTCCACGATGGAGGACAACAGGGATTCGATGCGGAGCGGCAGATGTTCCCATCGTGGCCGTCGCGTGGCATCCAGCAAGCGACGCACAATGCGTTCGATGCGTTCGATCTGTCCGAGGATGATGGTGAGTCGGCGAATGCCCTCTTCATCGTGCGTGCGGGTGCGCAGAAGCTGAATATGCCCGGAGATGAGATTGAGCGGGGTTCCGATCTCGTGGGCGAATTGCGCCGCCATGTACCCAGCCGCCGCCAGACGCTCCATGTGGAGGAGTTGTCGCTGAATCGCGAAGAGTTGGAGATTCGCCTCCTGAAGCTGCCGGTTTCTCTCGCTCAACTCTGCCGTCGCCTCGCGCACGAGCCCCTCCAGGCGCTGTTGTTCGGTTTCCAGTGCTTCCGTCATCTCTTGAACGCGAGCAAGGAGCGCATTCAATCCCAGGCTCAAAGTTCCCATCTCATCCTGAGAGGTCACCGGCACGCGGGCGCGAAGGTCGCCCGTTTCGGCATGGTGCATTGTGTCTAAGATCGTGCGAATGGGGCGATAGATCAATCGTCGGAAGAGAAGATGAAGGGCGACGGTGATTCCTGTGATGGCGACCAAAAGGGCGAGCCATGCGAGACGATTCATGCGCTCAAGGAGCGTCTTGCCGTAGGCCATCTCAGTGCGAAGGACGACAAAGCCAATCGGCTTGCCCCCACTCTCAATCGGAGCTCCGGCGGAAATGCGATAGCTCTCCCCTCGCACCGCCTCGAGGCGCGAGGCGACCTTCCCTTGCTGGGCCTCGCCCAGAAGGTCGAGCGGGACGGGCATCGAGGGGAGGTTCTCCGAAGTGCTCATGGGCACAGTGATGACTTCGCGCACGCCCGAGCGCGTCAGGCTATAGATGTGAATCTCGCGGATCTCGCTGTGGGCTTGCCGATAAGAGAGGGCGTCCGTGCGCAGCGCGGCCAGGTCCGTCTTTTGCTCGGAGGAGAGATGTTGTGCCAATTGCGCCGCCAGTAGTTCCGCTCGCCGCTGATTCTCTTCTCGGACCAGCGTCTCCATTGTCGAGAGGGAGATCGAAAGAAGCGCGCCGAAGATCAAGAGAACGAGCGCCGCGATTGAGAGCGCGACTCTCGCGTGAAGGCTGAGGTGGAAGGGCCTTTTCCACCTGAACTCGCCCATACGAGCTTCGATTGTAACAAAAACGCGCCGATCGTGTATAATTGAGATTTCAACGAAAGCAAGGGGGTGTCACCATGTCGAAAGACTGGCGTCGGATTCTCGTCAAACTCGATGAATATCGGTACATGATCCCGCGCACGTATAAGCCGGGCATGCAGACGGATGTGATCATCTTCGTGGATGAGGCGCTTCTGGAGACAGTGACCAAGGATCTTTCCCTCGAACAAGCGGCGAATTTGGCATTTCTGCCCGGCGTCGTGGGACGTCCGATCGTCTTACCGGATGTGCATCAAGGATACGGATTCCCCATTGGGGGCGTGGCCGCGACGGATGCCGAGGAGGGAGTCGTCTCGCCAGCCGGTATCGGCTTCGACATCAATTGCGGCGTGCGCTTGCTCCGTTCGGAATTAACGTTGGAACAGGTCCGTCCGAAACTGGAGAACATCGTGAATGATCTGTTCCATGCGGTTCCGGCGGGGACGGGGCGGGAAGGGCAGATCAGCGTCAATCGCGCGGAGATGGATAACGTCTTGCGCTTAGGCGCGCAATGGGCGGTCGAACAAGGCTACGGGCGGGAAGAGGATTTGGATCACATCGAGTCGCGCGGGTGCATTCCGGGCGCAAATCCCAAAGCCGTGAGCGAATACGCGCGCCAGCGTGGGGCGGATCAACTCGGTACCCTCGGATCGGGCAACCATTTCCTGGAGATTCAGTACGTCGAGGAGGTCTTCGATCGCGCGGCGGCACAAGCTTTCGGACTGCGTCCGGGACAGGTGACCGTGCTCATTCACACGGGCTCGCGCGGGTTCGGCCATCAGGTTTGCACGGATTATCTGAAGGTCCTGCGCTCAGCCATGCAGAAGTACAAGATTCACCTGCCCGATAAGGAGATGGCAGCCACGTACATCAAGTCCCCGGAGGGACAGGATTATTTGGGGGCGATGAACGCGGCGGCTAATTTCGCCTTCGCGAACCGACAGATGATCACCCACTGGGTGCGCGAGGTCTTTCGGAAGCACTTCGGGGACGATGGCGAACTTCAGATCGTCTACGATGTCGCCCACAATATCGCCAAGTTCGAGACGCATGCTATTGAAGGCAAGCCGCGACGTGTCTTGGTGCATCGCAAAGGGGCCACGCGAGCGCTGCCGGCTGGTCATCCGGAGCTGCATGAGACGTATCGCACCATTGGCCAACCGGTGATCATCCCTGGCGATATGGGGCGCGCCTCCTATGTGCTCATCGGTACGGCGGCCGAAGAAACGTTCGCCTCGAGCTGTCATGGCGCCGGACGGGTCATGTCGCGCACAGCGGCCAAGAAGGGGCGGGATATCAATCAAGTTCGCCGGCAATTGGCCGAGCGCGGCGTCTTGATCAAAGCGGCGAGCAAAGATGGCGTGTTGGAAGAAGTCCCTGAGGCGTACAAGGACGTGAACGATGTTGCCCGCGTCGTCGAAGCCGCCGGCATCGCGCGGCGCGTCGCCCGGCTGCGCCCGATCGGCGTGGTGAAGGGGTGAAACATGCATCGCGTGACAAGGTCATGAGCGAGAAGCTTCGACGCACTACGCTCATGGCAAGGCGAGGTCGGCGCAAGAGGAACGATGCTTAAAATTGGGGATCGAGCGCCTGATGTTGAACTCATGCGCGCCGATGGTCGGTTCGTGCGCCTGTCGGAGTTTTGGGCGCAGGGACCGGCCATTCTCGTTTTCCTGCGCCACTACGGCTGACCGTTCTGTCGCGAGCACGTCGCCGGGCTGCGACGCGACTATGAACGCTTTCGCAAGCAAGGTGCTGAGGTCGTCCTCATCGGCCAAGGCGACGTGGAGCAAACCCGTGCCTTTTGTCGGGAGCGTGCTGTGCCCTTTCCTTGCCTCTCCGATCCCGAGCGAAAAGCCTACGCGGCATATGGCCTGGGCAGCGGCACGCTGACTCAAATCATGGGACCGCGAGTCTGGTGGCGCGGACTCCGCGCGGTACAGAGTGGACATTCGGCAGGGAAGCCCATTGGGGACGTCCGACAGATGCCCGGCGTCTTCGTTGTGGATGAGCTCGGGATAATCCGGTTCATCCATCGGTATCGCGATATTGCGGATAATCCTTCGAATGAGCTTTTGCTGAAGGAGCTTGCTCGTTTAAGGGGGTGATGCGGAGGGCCCGAGGAACGAGCCCTCCGCCATGCTTCTGCTATCGCTTCAAGGCAAACGTGCCGTTTTCTCGACCGACGAGCGTGCCCAAGCTTCCAACGGGCAGGCCCGCAACGACCACGTCTAGCAATCCGTCATCGTTGAAGTCTCCAAGCCCCAGCGAAACCGGCTCCGCAATCGCTCGCAGACGTCGAACGGTCCGAGGCCGTCCTTGTTCGAAGCTGATGAACGTGACCGTATTGGCCGTGAAATTCGGAGCCGCCACACCCGCCGTGCCCTTGAAGAACTCGCCACTAATGACGAAGGTGGGTTGCTCGACCGATTCCACGTCCACCCGCGTGAAGCCCAGGCTCCGGCTCTTGCCTTGGGAAAGGAGGAGAGTGATCGAATCCGAGAGGAGGTTCGCAACGGCGATGTCCATCTGACCATCTCGATCGAAATCCCCCGTCGCACTGGCTACGGGATATTCGCCGACCGCTCGTCGTCCCGCCTCGCTGAAGTGGCCGCGTCCGTCGCCGCGGAAGAAGACGACTTCATTGGTCACGATCGCCGTCACGATTAAGTCGGGCGAGCCATCCAAATTCCAATCGGCGATGGAGACCGAGCTGGGTTTCCCATCAAACAATGGGATGGTCGCCAGCAATCGGAACGTTCCATCTCCGCGACCGAGGAGGATAGCCAAGTCAGCCGAGCCTTGCTGGGCGATCGCCAGATCGAGCGCGCCATCTCGATCGAAGTCTGTCAAGGCAACGGCGACCGGCTTCGTGCCAGGGAGCTGCACCTCGCGCGCCTTGCGAAACGTCCCGTCCCCATTGCCGAAGAAGATGGTGATGCTGTCCGACATCGAGTTCACCACGACGGCATCGGTCTTCCCATCACCATCGAAGTCACCTGCTTTCACATCCACAGGGCCTTGCCCCGTCGTGTAGGTCTTGAAACGTCGGAACGTCCCATCGCCGCGAGAGAGATAAACCAGCAACCGATTCGTCTCCGAGTCCACCAGAAGGATGCCCTTAGGGACCCTCGGCGAAGCTGCCGAAGACCCGCCCGCCCGAAGGGCGCTCGCCGCGATGAAGGCTGTTCCAACCGTGCTCGGACGCCCGCGACTGGTGACCGTGTCACTAGCTTGTCCACTGCTGCCGCTGCCGCCGTCACCAGGACAACCTTCTTTCTTTTTGCACTCTGCCGGTGGTTGTCCGCCGCCTGTGGTCAAGAGAACGGAATTCGTCAATGGTCCATGTCCGGTCACCATGACGACGACGGCGATTTGAACGCTGGAATTCGCCCCCACGCTTCCCTGGATGATGAGTTGGCCATTTTGCACGCTCACCCATCCGGGTGGGGTGGCCGAGAGGAATTCCATCCCAGACGGTAACTGTTCAGTGATCTGGAAGGTTTCAGGCCGATTCCCGGTATTGCGCACTGTGATCGTGCAGGTCACCGGCATTCCCGCGGTTACTGTGCGCGGTTCGCAGGTTTTAGTGATCGAGAGCGTACTGCCCCCACCGCCTCTGCATTCATTCTCGTACTCGCATCGAACCCCTTGGAAAGTGCAGCCTCTATCCGGAGGGATGAAATACTTTGTACCGATCAAGTATCCGCTTGAGCCGTTCGGACATTGACTAAGAGGGATGTCCTTCGGTACGGGCGGCGTCTGGGCCTTACCACCGCCGCATTGCCAAATTACCTCGCACCTACTCTTGCGGAAGGTACAGTCGCCTCTAAGAGTTCGATCCCTCTCGGCGAGGCAGATGCCTTCCCCATCAATGAGGGCGGGGTCGGGAGTTGTCATTCCCTGACCACCGGAGGTCGTGATTACAAAGGGTTGCCCGGCTGCCGCTCGGCCCCACCAATCAATAGCGAAAGTCCCATCGCCTCCCGTCGTTCGCTTGATGATGGCGAATGGAGCCCCACTGCCGCCGCCGCCTCCGCCGCCACCGCTCCTGCAGGCGTTTTCGTACTGACACTTAACGGCTCGAATTCGGCAACCCTGCGGGGGCGCAAATTCGTCTATGCGCAACCAGTATCCAGGCGAACCGTCCGGGCATGTACTAACGCGGATTGGCGTAGTCGCTGGCGTAGTCGTTGGCCTTTGGCTAAGGTCACACTCCCACTCCACCACACACTGACTGCTTCGAAATTCACATTCGCCACTCTAGACCTGATCTTGCTGGGCAAGTCTCATTCCTTCTCCCCTAAGGAGTTTGGGATCAGGATCGGGCACTACCCCGTAGACGCCAGATGTCGTGACTCTAAATTGCCCATTTGACTTTC
>JANWYV010000009.1 GCA_025055075.1 Blastocatellia bacterium | reverse complement strand
CGTCGCATACCGTGGCATTTCATCCATGCGCCGAAGTGCTTCTAGATATTTCTCCACGGGAAGGGCCGTCATCCCCGGCGGCAGGCGCTTCCGCGCATAAAACTGCTGCGCTTCTGAAGGGCGGTCGTATCGCGCGCTCTCGGCTCGAGCGCGCTGTCGAAGCGCTTCGATCACAGAACGAGCGCGCGGCATTCGCCCTCGAATTCGAGATGCGAGCGCGCGCGTTCCTTCCATCCGAACGTTCGACTCCCTCGTCAGATTCGGCACGCCCGAAAATGGGCAGAGCGCAAATCCGCAAAAGATGAGAAAGAGGGAACGCGCGAGCGCGCACGAAAGCCTTCGCGAAGCGAACGAGCGGGTCATTATTGCCGTGCCTTCATGGAATCTCTTTCGCTGGAATCGCGCGTCCCTCGCGATCCGCGAGCCCAACATGGCGCACGCGCACGAGCGCTGCAGCAGCTTCCTCAGCCCCAACGCCCGGCACTGGGAGAAACCGCATCTGAGTGAGAACTCGGATGCCACCCGGCAACGTCGGAATCGGTGCTCCCACTGGAGGCACAAGCACAAGCCCGAGGCGTCCCGGTTCGATCACGCGCGCATGCCACTGGAATCCTGCCGGGAGTCCGACAGCTCTCACAGGTTCCGCGAGATCCGGCTGCAACTTCGCCGCATCATATTCGACGATCAACTCGGCGGCAGCCACATCGCTCGCCTCATTGATCAGAACTGGCACGACCAACATCCCCTGGGTCCAAAATCGCTCGCCGAGCGCCACCCAACGCGCTGTCTCTTCCTCACCGGGCACGCGAATAGAGAGCGGACGCTCCCCCGTCAAATGCTGAATCAGGCGCACGACATCTTGCACGTTCACCTGCCCATCGCCATTGACGTCCGCCGCTTGCAAAGCGGCTCCCGTCAGCGGACTCTCTCCCGTCAAATGCCGGATCAACAGGATCAGGTCTTGGACGTTGATCACCCCATCCTGATTGATATCGCCCCGCCGCACCGCCAAGACCGTGAACGTTCCATTCTGCGCCGTGATCCCCACGGAGTTCGCATTCCGATCTGACGCCGAGATGTTCGACAGCGCGAGCGGGCTGGTCGCCCCCGGGCTCGCTCCGCTCGCGACCTGGAACGTGAGCGTGACGATCGTCCCGCTTCCCGAATTGAACGTCGGCAATGGCGACGTCAATGGCGGCGAGATCACAACCGTGATTTGCCCCGTCGTCGCCGTATTCGCGCTCACGGTGAAGGCGCTCGGGACAAGCGAGCCCAATGCGACGGGATTTGCCGCCGGCGTCAGAATCGCGGAATTGAAGCTGAGCGTGAATTGCAAGGCCGAGATGCCCGCTCCCTCCGAGAGCGTAATCGGGATAGTCACGGTCGAACCCGCAGCTCCCTGGACGCTGGCCACGGTCAACGTTCGAGCGACGCCGACCGTGAATGTCCCGTTTTGCGGCGTGATGGGAACAGAGCCAGCATTTGGATCCGACGCCGAAATGTCCGAGAGCGCAAGTGGACTCGTCGCCCCCGAGGATGCGCCGGAGGCCACCTGAAAAGTGATCGTGACGACCGAGCCGCTTCCACTTCGGAACGTCGGCAGCGGCGTCTGAAGCGGCGGAGAGATGACGATCCGCACTTGCCCCGCCGTCGCCGTATTCGGGCTGACCGAGAAAGTGTCCGGCACGAGCGATCCACGTGAGACGGCCGACGGTCCGGAAACCGAGAGCACAGACGGATTGAAGCTCAACGTGAAGGAGAGGGCCGAAATTCCGCTCCCTTCGGAGAGGTTCACGGCGATCGTGACCGTGCGCCCGGGCTCTCCCGAAGCGTTCGGCACGCTGAGCGTTCGTCCTGGAGCCGGTGGAGGGGCGGCCACTCCCTGACCGGTCAAGCTCACCGAGACTGTGCCTTCATCGGGGTCATTGCTCTGGATGCGCAAAGTCCCACTTTGCGCTCCCGCCGCCGTCGGCGCGAATCGCACGGTAATCGTCTGCTGTCCTCCAGCACTCACCGTGAATGGTGCCGAGGGAGAAGTGACCGTGAACCGCGGATTGTCAATGCTCAAAGCGGTAACCGTGAGCGGTGCATTCCCCACGTTTCTCACCGTCACCGTTCGATCGGCCGTCGAACCGACCGTGACGTTACCGAAATCGAGCGCCATTGGCTGCACATCTATATCGGGCTGCGCAGGCGGAGGTTGCGCGCCACCGCTTACTGTCGCCGTCACCGTGAAGGTCGCTGCTCCTGGCCCGAAGTTTCCAACGGCGATGAAATATGCCCCTTCCCGCAAGGGAGGAGAGCTTGACGGCGTCACCGTGATGGTCTCGACACCCGCCGGAGATTCCGAGATGTAATCGGCGACGACGCGCCCCCCCTGAAGCTCGACCCTTTGGCCGAATCGGACGTAGAGATCCACGTCCTGAGTCCCGCTGGCGCGCAACTCCACTCGCAATTGTGTCGCCCCAGCCGGAACCCGGATCCGATACTGTGTCTCGCCCAGCACACCCCGACCGGGTTGAGACGGCGCCGGAATAGAACCCTGCTGCGGTACCCCAGAGGTCAAATCCACAACGTCGCCGCTTGGCGGAGGTTGCGTTTGCGCACTTACCCGATATCCGAAAAAGTCAAGAGCCTTCAAGTCGTTCTCCGTGATCTCGTTCCGCTCTCCGGGGCGAGCCGTTGGATCCATAATGCCGATGTACTGCCCGGTCAAATCGTCGTCCTTCCAATGACTCGCTTGATTTCCATCCCCTCCAGAACCATCCGGCCGCCCAGTGGAGAGCGGAAGCGCTGGAGGTCCGGCGAAGAAAACCTGCTCTCCACCTGAAGACAAGATCCGTTGGGCTGTCGAGAAGGTCGCCTGTGTAACTCCCGGGCGAAAGCGAAAGAGATCCCATACACTCACGGCGACGGGAGAAGAAGCATCTAATTCCCGATATCCGACCAGAGAGGTGAACCCCAAGACATGGCCGATCTCATGCACGGCCGTAGCATCGAAGTCCAGCTTGTCCGGATCAATCCCATCATTGGGATTGAAATCGAACGGCATGTTCGAATTGAAGCCGATAGATGGTGGATCGCCGAACCGGCTGCGCTCACCATCGGGATCGGCGACAGGGTTGATTAGGCCGAGCGCGCGAAAGACAGCCGAAGGAGCCAATATTCGTTCAGTCGCGCCGAGATCGGTTGGCACTTGTCCCTGCGGCAGCGCCGTGTAAATGGTCGTCTCGGATGCAGAGGAGGCCCCAGCGAGTAGTTGGGATCGAACGCCCGAGTAAACGGATCCTCCGACTTCTTGTGTGATCGCAGAACCGATAGTGCGCGGTGAAAAAGGCCGTCCAAATCGCGTGGGCCCGAAATCCACATCGATCACAACGGTGATCGGGCTTTGAATGAGGCGCTCCCACGTTTGCGCGGCGCGCAGGAAAGCCGCTTTCGCTTGAGGAAATTGCTCAAGTTGTGGCGTTCCGCGCAAGATGATCCGAAGTCCTGTTTGCTGCTGGCTCGCTTGAAGAGGGGTGATCACATGCAGCGGCACGTTCGGATCCGGCCGCATCTGAAGCAGCTCCTCCGGCGTCGCTTCGCGGCATGTAGCGCTTCCGTCTTCTCCCTGCACAATAACGAACCCTCCACCTTCGCCATGCGCCGTCAGATGTTCGGTAAGGTCCTGGTGTTGAGTGAAATCTTGGTGCTGAATGAGATCCTGGGTCTTCGAGATCAAGAAATGCGACGCCCGGACTGCATGAGATCGAGCGGAGCGATCCGCTCCCCACGCCAGCAGACCGGGTCCAAGCGCATTGAGCACAAGGACCGCCAGGAACCAATGCGATATGACTTTTCGAGCGTTCCTCATGGTCGCTTCCCTCATCGCCCACATTTCCTATCATCGCGTAAGGATGGACCCGATTTTATCGGTCTCTCCGGGTGAAGTCAATGAACCTCACGCCAGAGGGCACGCGTCAACGGGGGTCATGACGATGAGCGCGAATGTCATCCAGGAGCCGAGTCGGAGACTCCGGCATCTCCGAAGGAAGCGGCATCGTCACGGAAGGGGGCAGAAGTTCATGGGCTCGTGGTTCCGACCGACCCAGTGGCCTCCAAAAGAAGAGGCCATTCACGATCTGCCCGATTCCCACAAAGATGGGAATGAGGCCACAAGTCCAAACTGCCCGAATGATCCGCGCGGCCGCCGGGTCCACATGGGGATGCTGGGCCACGGCGTTCAAAAGGAGGAAGAGGAGCAGAGAGAGGCCGATTCCAACGGAGATCGTCAGCACACCGCTCCGAATATCGTGCAGGCGCTTTTGCTCAGGCGTCGGTTCGGGCCGTGGTGCGAAGATCCACTCCAGGAGCGAGCGTAATCCCTTCGTCGCACTCCGGCCAGCAAGCGCTTCTGCAATGAGGTCGAGATTCATCCCACACATCGTGCAGAATTTTCGTCCTTCGGGGGCTAGCGTTCCGCATCTCGGGCAATACATCATCCCACGCTCCTGAAGTCTTCACGCCTCATCGTCGGACCATATCACCATTGGCGAACCTCTGCGATGGATCAAGAGGGAGTGTCGGCGATTCCGTGACAGAAGGGCGGGATTCCGGGAGATCGCGAGCGCGTACCGTAGCCCCTTCCTCGGGCCGGGGAGCGGACATCGAGTGCCTCTCCCCTTCGCGAGGAAGTGACGGAATGCGCCATTCGATGCGTAGAGCGGGAGAGGCGAAGAGCATAGCGTTCAGAACCTGCCCCAGGCCGATGAAGAACATCATTAGCCCGATGGACGCGAATCCGATGCTATGGCCGAAGAAAAAATAGAAGAAGAACGCGAGACCGAGGCCGGAGAACATCTGCTGCACCCCACGCCGCAAGGTCCTCACGCGTCGTTCGAGAGCCTCCAGCTCCTCCGTCGCCGCCTGACTGGCGAGCGCCTGAAGGACAACGAGCAGATGAAGCCCGCACCCGGTGCAAAATTTTTGCGTCGAGCTAGCCAGTCGTCCACAGCGCGGACAATAGATCATGGCGTCCCTTCCTCACGGGTGAGCGCTTCGCTAAGCGGCGCTCTTGCGAATGAGGCGCGCGAAGGACTTCCGTCGGTCGCGCCGCGGCGCGCTCCAAGGTCTTACGAACGCTTCTCTCTCTTCGATGCTGCACCCCACACTGCCCTTCTACGAGGAAGGGCGACGGCGAGTTCCCGATACGCGGCGCTCACCTTTTCCCTCCCTCTTCCAGATCCATCTTTCCGTCGTAGAATCCTCGCAGCTTGCTTATCCGTCGAGGATGGCGCAGCTTCTTGAGCGCTTTCGCCTCGATCTGACGGATGCGCTCGCGCGTCACGGCGAAATGGCGTCCGATCTCCTCCAGCGTGTGCTCCGTCCCATCGGGGTCCAGCCCGAAGCGCATCTTGATGACCTTCTCCTCGCGCGGGGTGAGCGTCTTGAGCACCTCCTCGGTGGCCCGCCGCAGGTGGTTGGCGATGACGAGATCCATGGGATTGGGAGATTTCATGTCCTCGAGGAAATCTCCCAGATGGCTCGTCTCGTCATCCCCCACCGGGGTCTCCAAGGAGATCGGTTCCTGCATGACGCGCAAGATCCGGCGAATTTTTTGAACGGGCATCGAGAGGCGGGCAGCGACCTCTTCCAGCGTGGGCTCACGTCCGGTCTCATGAAGGATCTGGCGCGATGTCCGCACGATCTTGTTCACCGTCTCCAAAAGGTGCACGGGGATGCGAATCGTCCGCGATTGATCGGCGATGGCGCGCGTGATCGCCTGTCGAATCCACCATGTCGCGTAGGTGGAGAACTTATGCCCCCGTCGATAGTCGAATTTCTCGACGGCCTTCATCAAGCCGATGTTCCCTTCCTGGATGAGATCGAGGATATGCAGGCCGCGATTGACGTAGCGTCGCGCGATGGAGACGACGAGGCGGAGATTCGCCTCCACCATCTCGTTCTTAGCTTGCATCATTTCGGCCTCGCTGGACGTGATCGCTTGCAGCGAACGTTTGATCTCGAAGGCCGAGACGCGATACCGCGCTTCGATCGCCTTGAGCTGACGACGAGCCGCTTGCATCTCCCGCTTCCATCGCGTCTCTTCCTCGCTCTTCTTCTGTGCGAACTCGATCTGGCTGAGGGCTTGTGTGATGCGTTCCTCGAGCGCCCGGATCTCCTCGGCCACGCGCTGAACGGCATGGATCAAGCGCTGTTGGAACTTCGGCGTGAACTCCAAGCGAGCAATCCAACGGGCGATTTCGATCCGTCGTCGCGCCAGGCGACGAGCGAGCCGCCGCGCGCGCTTCCCCTGCCGATCTATTCGCCGTTCCCGCTCCAATTGCTCCGCCAGTCGAATAGCCTCCTGAGCCAGCCGACTGATCATCGAAAAGGCATGGAGCGTTTGGCCCAGACGCTCCTGGACGAGGACATCGGTCAACGGCTCGTGATCGGGAATGTTGATAACCTCGCGAAGATTGAGCTGCCCGCACGTCAATTCCTGGCCCGCCCGAAGAAGCTCTTCGACGACGACGGGCGAGCGCGCGAGCGCTTTCTGCAATCGCTGCCGTCCGCGTTCGATGCGCTTGGCCAGGGCGATCTCTCCGTCCCGCGTCAACAGCGGCACAACGGCCATTTCTCGAAGATAAATCCGCACCGGATCATGCGGCCCTTCTTCCTCATCGTCCTCCGGGAGCACCGGCTCTTCCTCCTTCGGCTCGGACGCGCGCTCCGATAGCACGCCGCTCTCCAGCTCCTCCGCCTCGCCTACGTGAATCCCTGCCGAATCAATCGTCTCCAAGATCGCTTCGATGTCCTCGGGGGAGACCAACTCGTCCGGGAGTGTGCGGTTGATGTCGTCGAACGTGAGATAGGATTTCTCCCGCCCGAGCTCGAGGAGTCGCTCGATCTCATCGCGATATTTCTCACTCAGCGTCATAGGTACCACTCACCTCGTTGCCAAGAATTCGCGTTCTTGATCGCACCCCCATCGAAATCGGAATGATGTCACTTTCAACCCCCCGGCTTCGCTAAAGCCGCCGCTACTTCACATTTTCGCCGGAGCAGCTCCTTCAAACGTTCCTCCTCGCCCGGAGGGAGCTGCTCGATCTCCGCCTGCAACGCGAACAGCTCGCGCTCTAAGCGGCGTCGGCGCAATCCGCGCAAGCTCCCACGCGCTCGTTCCAATAATTCCCCGGAGGTTCCCGACACCTCCGTCACCAGGATGCGCTCCAGAAGATCGAGCGTGACTGGATCTTCGGCGAACCGCTCCGCCAACGCGGCATAGCTCACATCTATCGGATGGAGGACGCGCAGTGCATCGAAGATGCGCTCGCTCACTAGGCCCCGCACATCGTCTGGCTCCAGTTCGGCCAAGATCTGCGCCCGCACGTCGTCGGGCGCATGCAGGAGGACTTCGAGCAAAAGCCGCTCAGATTCCGTCACCTCGTGCGCGACTCCCGTCGAAATCCGCTCCAGGGGATCCTCGCTCCGATCGCTGCCGCTCAGCGTCCGACGGTATCGCTTCACGGCTTCTCGAACCAACGCGCTCTCCATTCCCAGCCGACCGGCCACGCGATCGGCGCTCGCCGCGCGCTCAATCGCGTCGGAAATCGCAGCGATGTAGGGAAGGACCATCTTGAGCGCGCGCGCTTGAACAGAAGGCGAGAGAGGGAACGATGCGCCCCGCAGGGCTTCGTTCAACAGGAAATCGAGATAATGCGCGGCCGCAGCGACGCGTTCCCGATAGGCCGCAGCTCCAAAGCGCCGGACGAAGGAATCGGGATCTTCACCTTCAGGCAAGCTCACGATAGAGACCTCTAGCCCGCCGTGAAGGAGTTTCTCCAGATTGCGCGACATGGCCTGCCGCCCAGCCGTATCGGCATCGAAATTAAGCACGACGCGCTCGGCATATCGCCGGAGAAGACGCACCTGCTCATCGGTGAGCGCGGTCCCCAGCGTGGCGACGACGTTCTCGATGCCGTGTTCAAACAGCGCGAGCCAGTCGAAATATCCTTCCACAAGGATCGCCTGCCCCACATGGCGAATAGCGTCGCGCGCTTCGAACAGGCCGAAGAGATGTCGCCCCTTGGCATAGAGCGCGGTCTCGGGAGAGTTCACATACTTGGGCTCTTCCGTCCCGAGCGCGCGCCCGCCGAAGCCCACGATCCGCCCGTGAACGTCTCGGATCGGGAAAATGAGCCGATGCCGGAACCGATCATAGAACCCGCGCCGATCCTCGCGCAGCGTGACGAGTCCGCTGCGCTCCAGCTCCTCGCGCGTCACCTGGCGAGCCAGCAAATATTCCGACAACGTCGTCCAACTCTCCGGGGCATAGCCTAAGCGAAAGCGACGGATCGCCTCCGAGGAGACGCCGCGCGCGGTCAGATAGGCGCGCGCCGCCTCCCCTCTGGGCTCGCGCAAACAGCGCTCGAAGAACTCACATGCCCAGGCGTTGATCTGAGCGAGACGACGCTGCCATTCGATCCGTGCCTGCCGATCCGATGCACCTTCGCGCTCCGCAAAGGAAGGGATGGGGATGCCCTGCTTCTCCGCGACGAGACGCACGGCCTCCCACCAAGAGCATCCTTCCATCCGCATGACGAAGGCGAAGACATCGCCGCCTTGGCCGCAACCGAAGCATTTGAAGATCTGTTTGACCGGATGAACGGCGAACGAGGGCGTGCGCTCGCGATGAAAGGGACAAAGGGCCATGTAGTTGCTCCCGCGCTTGCGCAACGCGATGTAGTCGGAGATGATTCGAACGATGTCCGTTTGCTCTCGCACGCGTTCGGCGAATTCTCGTGGCGTCATTCTTCGGCTCCTTCGGCGCGTGCCCTGGCGCTGCCGCGTTCTCCTCTCGGCAAGCGATTCTAGATGAGCCGTCGCGCAAAAAGCAAGGGAATGCGCCGAGCGAATCGCGCTCAGCGCTCGTTCAACTCAACGAGCGTCGCGCCATCGGCCGATGCCGGTCGAAATCGCGCGACGTGGGGATGTCGGGACAAGAACTCGCGCACGGCTCGACGCAACGCTCCCGAGCCGGCACCATGAATGATCGTCACCTCGCGCCGATCGGCCAGATACGCGGCGTCCAAGAACCGATCCGTCAACTCGAGCGCCTCTTCGACCGTCTTCCCAATGAGATTCAGCTCCGAGGGCACATCCGCGCGGGCGGCGAGCTGCAGTCGAACGCGCTCACTCGGTCGCTCGATAGTCTCCGGCGTCGGCTCAAGGAGCACATCGAGATCGCTCACACTCGCGCGCACGCGCAGGGGACCGAGGTGCACGAGCACCTGCTCGGGTTCGACTTCCGCCACCACGCCAATCTGATTCAAGCTCCGGACGCGCACGCGATCACCGGGTTTCAAAGCGACTTCCTCGGCGGGAAGCATGTGAGGCGTTGGCGCGCTCGTCGGAGGCGTCTCGAACGAGACAGCGCGCGCGCGCTGCCATACATCCGATTTGAACTTCGCCATGCGACGCTCGATGAGACGCCGTGCCTGTCGGCGCGCCTGTTCGTCGGTGATCTGACCGAGCAATTCCTCAGCCCGCTGAGCGACGGTCGCCAGGAACTCGCGCAGCATTGTCTCGAACTGCCGCTGCCGCTGCTGCTCGCGGGCGAAGAACTCGCGCTGCAACTGCTCGTAGCGCTCGGCGAGGGCCGCGCGTTCTTCCTCCAAGGCCATGCGCGCCGCGCGTTGCTGCTCCAGCTCTTCTCGCAACCGATTCAAATAACGATTCGCCTCCTGTTCGGAAGCCCCCAATTGCTTCCGCGCTTCTGCGAGGATCTCCTCCGGCAACCCGACGCGGCGCGCGATCTCCAACGCGCTTGAGGCTCCGGCCACGCCTTGCTGCAAGCGATACGTCGGCTGCAAGCGCACTTCGTCGAATTCGACCGCCGCATTCACGACGCCGGGGGTGAGATACCCGTAGGTTTTCAGCGCCGAGTAGTGCGTCGCGGCGACGACCATCGCGCCGCGTCGTCGGAAATAGTCCACAATGGCGACCGCCAATGCTGCTCCCTCCTCCGGATCCGTCCCCGTGCCCACTTCGTCAATGAGCACGAGCGCCGGCTGCTGCAACTGCTCGGCCATCTCCCGCACGCTCGTGATATGCGCCGTGAAGGTCGAAAGGTTGGCCACTAACGATTGCCGATCGCCGATGTCGGCGAGGATGCTCCGAAAGACCGAGAGCGTCGCCGCGCGCGCTGGGATGAGCATTCCCGATTGCGCCATCAGGGCGAGGAGGCCAATCGTCTTCACGGCTACGGTCTTTCCCCCCGCATTCGGCCCGCTGATGATCAAGACGCGATGTGCGTCATCGAGGGCGACGGAGATCGGGACGATCGGCTCCCCGCGCTGCCGCAGGACGTGTTCAAGAAGCACATGCCGCGCCTCTTCGAGCACGAGCGTCACACGATCGCTCACCAACTCCGGCTCCACGCATCGGAAGTCGAGGGCTAATCGCGCCTTAGCGCTGAGCACGTCCAGCTCCGCGATGAGTCGGGCCAATTTCTCCAACAGCGGCAGCTCCCAACGCAATCGCTCGCTCATCTCGCGCAAGATGCGGGCGATCTCCGCTTGCTCCTCCTCGCGCCATCGCACCAGCTCGTTGTTCAACTCGATCGTTTCGAGCGGTTCGATGAAGACGGTCGCGCCGCTGGAGGAGACGGCGTGGACGACGCCCGGCACCTGCGTGCGATGCGATGCCCGAACGGGGATCACGTAGCGCTCGTTGCGCAGCGTCACCAACTCATCCTGCACGATGCCTTCGGGGCTGGCGCGCATGATCTCTTCCAGCCGCCGATAAATGCGCGCGCGCAGTCGGTGGATGTGCTGCCGGATCTCGGCCAATTCCGGACTCGCATGATCATCAATTTCGCCGCCCGGCAAGATTTTCCCCCGCAGATGTCGAAGCGCGGGGCGCAGGTCCGGGATCTCCGCAATGAACGCCGCCAGATGCGGGTATTGGCGCCGTTGCCCGAGGACGGAGGTTCGGACATCCTGTCCCACTTCGATGAGCGCAATCAGATCCAAAATCTGCGTCGGCGACAGGGTGGCATTCTCGATCCGCAACAACTGCAGCGCTTCCGTCGGATCGGCCAGCCCACTTAATCCGAACCCCGAATGGGCGCTGAGATACTGCGCGGCATCGCTCACGAGTCGAAGCTGACGCCGAATCTCCTCCGGATCAGTCATTGGCCGCAGTTGTTCGACCAAACGCCGGCCTTGCGGCGTCTGCGTCCGCTCCGCCAGTAGCGCCAACAACGCTTCGTATTCGAGCGACTCGAAAGTCAAGGGCGTCATCGCGCTGTTCGCCTCGCCATCCATCGCTCGACTTCATCGGGCGCGCTCGGGATATTGGCCGAGAGCTTCACCAATCCGGTCTCCGTGACCAGATACATGTCCTCGATGCGCACGCCGATGTGTTCATCGGGCAGATAAATGCCCGGTTCGATGGTGATCACCACCCCCGGAACGAGCGGCTTGCTGTAATCCCCGACATCATGGACATCGAGTCCGACGTAGTGGCCCAAACCATGAAGGAAGAAGCGATCGAGCGTCTGCCCATCGCGAGCGCGCACGGGGCTCTCTCGCATGAAGCGACGCGCGACCTCTTGCAGCTCGCGCATCGTCGTCTGACCGGGACGGAAAGCGGCCTCGGCCGCCTTCTGTGCTCCCAACACCACCGCGTAAATCTGCCGTTGCCGTTCGGTGAAGCGACCGCTGGCCGGATATGTGCGCGTGATGTCAGCCGTGTAGTACTCGTATTCGGCTCCGATGTCCACGACGACCAGATCGCCCGCGGCGATCTGGCGACGATTCGCCTGATAATGCAAGATCGTGGAATTCGGACCCGATCCGATGATCGGGGGGAAGCCCGCGCGCCGCGCTCCATTCTTCAAGAATGTGGCCATGACGATGGCTTCCAGTTCGTATTCGAACATCCCGGGTCGCAACGCGCGCGCGACTTCGCGATGCGCATCGGCTGTGATGCGCGCGGCCTCGCGCAAGAGCGTGATTTCGGCCGGCGATTTGATCCGCCGAAGCTCAGCGAGCAGCGGTCGAACATCGCGCACTTCGACCCCGTGGCGAAAGCGCTCGAGGAACGCCTGCTCGCGACTGAATCGCGCCGACGGCCCCGAAGGGATGACCGTGTAAACGACTTTCGCGGACTCGAGCATCTTCGGCAACTCGCTCTCGAACGCCGTCGTCGGCAACGCGCGTTCGACGCCGAATTCCGATACGGCCTCCTCAGGTCCGACCTTGGGCCCCGTCCATCGCTCGCGCGCCGGATTGCGCGGCGGCAGAAAGAGTACCTCTCGCACTCCGTTGGGACCATAGCCTTTGGGGATCAACGCGAGGATCGCTCCCGGTACCTCCACGCCTGTCAGATACATGAAGTAGCTTCGCTGGCGAAACTTCTGCTCGACCTCGTTATCCTCCTCCTCCGTCTTTCCCGAAAGGAGCACGATCCCTTCGGGGATGAGCTCCATCAAACGTTCGCGCCGCTGCCGATATTCTTCGAGCGGAATCCCCAGCAGCGTCTTCCCCTTCGGGCTCGCTTTCTGCACAGCTGTCCCGGTGGCGCCGAAGGGGACGAGGGATCCCACCAACACGGCACTGAGGATCAGAATCCGAAGGATGAGATGTCGTCGCATGGTCACACCTCCCACGGGATCACACATCGCTGGAAATCTCTTCATCGGGTCGCGCGCGCGACTGCGCGCCCTTGGATGACGGAGAACGCTCCCGTGAATCCATACCCCAGAAAGAAGAGGACGAGGAAGGGGATCGTCCCATAAATCTGCATCTGAGTCGCATAGGAGACGACGAAGACGAAGTAAACGGCGAGCGCTAATTCGAGGAACGGGGTGAGATCATGACGGAACGTATAGCGCTTGCTCTTCCACTCATCGCGCCGAGACTCGATCTTGAATTTCGGCGTGCGCGCAAACGCCGAGCGAATGCCGAGGAACGCCTCCAGCGCCGCGCGGGCGTTATTGAGCGCCAGTCCGATCCCCACGGCCATCACCAGCGGGAGATATTTCACCTGCCGCTTCCAATCGGGATAGAGATGCCAGATGGCCACGCCGTAAAAGGCGAGCACCGACACGGTGGCGAAAAGCAAGATCGGCACATCCAGGACGAGCAGGTGGAACCATCCTTGATTGTACCGCGCGATTAGGACCGGCCAATGGAGCAAACTGAGAAGGATGACCAGGGGAGCGTTCGCGTTGTTGGTGAATCGAAAGAACAGTTCGAGTTTGACGGACCAGGGGAGCGGGCTGCGGAAGATGCGCCCGATCAATTTGAAGCCCACCTGCAGCACGCCCTTGGCCCACCGGCGTTGTTGGACTTTGAAGGAGTTCATGTCCACGGGCAATTCCGAAGGGACGTCTTCATCGAGCAAGTAGATGAACTTCCACCCGAAGAGCTGCGCGCGGTAGCTGAGATCGGTATCTTCGGCCAATGTATCGCACTGCCATCCTCCGCTCCACTCGATGGCCGTGCGCCGCCACATCCCTGCTGTGCCGTTGAAATTGAAGAAGCTGCCGGAGCCACTGCGCGCCGTTTGCTCCACGACGAAATGGCCATCGAGCATGATCTGCTGAAGGCGCGTCAGGAGATTGTAATCGGCGTTGATGTAGCTCCAGCGCATCTGGACCATGCCGACCTGCGGGTCCGTGAAGTAAGGCACCATCTTGCGCAAGCAATCGGAGCGGGGGATGAAATCGGCATCGAAGATGGCGATCAGTTCTCCGCGAGCGAACGATAAGCCATACGCCAACGCTCCGGCTTTGAAGCCCTGACGATCTCCCCGTCGAAGGTAGACGATGTCATACCCCTCAGCTCGATACTGTTCGACCAAGCGTCGGCAGATCTCCGACGTCTCATCGGTCGAATCATCGAGGACCTGAATCTCCAACCGATCGCGGGGATAATCCAACTGCGTCACGGCGCGAAGGAGTCGTTCGACGACGTACATCTCGTTGTAGATGGGCAATTGCACGGTCACGCGCGGCAGCTCCGCTTCGGAGAAAGTTCCGCGGGGCTGTGGCCGATAGTGACGATATCGGAGGAAGAGATACACGAGGCGGAACCGATAGATGCCGTAGATCGAGAGCAGCAGCAGGATGCCGAAGTAGATGCCCATCACCACCCAATCGAAGGCATCCGCGTGGTAGAGATAACTGATGTTCGGGCGAGCGCCTCCTTCCCCAAGTACGCGCCGCACGATCTCCGGAATCGGCTCCGGCGGCATCAATTCCCCTTGATCCGCGAACGCAGAGAACCCGACATCCCCCATATGTTTCCCATTCTCCGAATCTCGGCACACCCGCTCACGCCGCGATTAATTCTACACTGCTTGGGGGGGATGTCAACGAGCCCGAAGGAGAGCGCAGTGGAGGATCACCACCGCCGTCGGATATACTTTCCCCCTCATGGCGGAATCGAAGATGAGCGTGTTCTCGCTTCAGATGCCGCTCGCTCGCTTGCATCAGTGCCGGATTCCGCGTGTGGGACCACAGCGGGCGCGCGCGCTGGCTGCCGCCATGGCCCATTTCCTCGGCCTCTCCGATCCACACCAGGTCACGGTCGAAGATCTTCTCCTCTATCTGCCCATGCGATATGAGGATCGTTCGCACCTGGCGCGCATCGTCGAATTGCGCGAGAACATGTGGGCTTCCCTTGAAGTCGTCGTGCGCGTCACCGGCAGCTATGCCGTGAAGGGTGGTCAGTTGACGATCTTCGAGCTATCGGCCACCGACGAGACGGGACAAATTCGCGCCTTCTGGTGGAATCGCCCGTGGTTGGAGAAGACCTTTCCGCGCGGCGCGCGCGTGATCCTCTACGGACAATGGCGGTACAACGCTGCTCGACGGTGCTTCGAAGCTGAGAACCCGGACTTCGAGGTCCTCACCGAAGAAGACGACGTCGCCGCGGCCATCCACACCGGGCGGCGCGTCCCCATCTATCGCAAGCTGGGACCATTCACGACGCGACCGCTGCGCGCAATCCTCCACCATCTGGTGCAACAACTCACGGCGGAGAACGTGCCCGAGATGCTGCCGGAAGAGACGCGACGGCGCTTGCACCTCATTCCACGATACGAGGCACTGCGATACGTCCACTTTCCGGAGGACGAGGCGCCGCTAGAGGATTATAACGAAGCGCGATCACCGGCCCATCGCCGATTGATCTTCGAGGAATTCCTCCGCCTTCAACTCGCTCTTGGGTTGCGCCGAGAAGAGCGCGAGCATTCGCCGAAAGGTCCGCACATCCGCGTGGACGACCGCATCCGCGAGATCGTGCGCGCGATCTTACCTTTTCGCTTGACCGAAGGGCAGCGCCACGCGCTCCGCGAGATCGTGCGGGATATGTGCTCCCCGCGGCCGATGAATCGCCTCTTGCAGGGGGATGTCGGCAGTGGCAAGACGATCGTCGCGCTTCTGGCGATGGTCGTCGCCGTCGAGAACGGCTATCAGGCGGCGCTGATGGTGCCCACCGAGATCCTGGCCGAACAACACGCGCGCAATGTGAAGCGATGGCTCGCCCAAACTTCCTATCGCGTCGAGCTGCTCACGGGTAGTCTGCGCAACGCTGAGAAGCGCGAGCTGTACGAGGCCCTCTCTCGCGGCGAGATTCAAATCGTCATCGGCACGCACGCCCTCATCCAAGAAGGCGTGCGCTTTCATAACCTCGGCCTCGTCGTCATTGACGAACAGCATCGCTTCGGCGTCTTGCAGCGGGCGGAACTGATCCGGCGCGGTTATAACCCCGATGTCCTCGTGATGACGGCCACGCCGATCCCGCGCTCGCTGGCGATGACCGTCTACGGAGATCTCGACATCTCGATCATTCGCGATCTCCCGCCGGGGCGAACGCCCGTCCGGACCTTCCTTCGAACCGAGGAAGCGCGACCGGCGATCTACCAATTCATCGCCGCGCAAGTCCGCGCCGGACGCCAGGCCTACATCGTCTATCCCCTCGTCGAAGAGTCCGAGAAGATGGACCTGCTGAACGCCACGCAGATGGCCGACCATTTGCAACGGGTCGTCTTCCCCGAGTTCCGCGTCGGTCTCTTGCATGGGAAGATGCGCCCGGCCGAGAAGGACGAGGTCATGCGCCGATTCCTCGCGGGGGAGATCGACATTCTCGTCGCGACGACCGTCATCGAAGTCGGCGTGGATGTACCCAATGCCACGGTCATGCTTATCGAGCATGCGGAGCGCTTCGGATTGGCGCAGTTGCATCAACTGCGCGGACGCGTGGGCCGAGGCGCGGCCGAATCCTATTGCATCCTTCTGGCGCATGATCTGACGACCCCCGAAGCCCGCGAACGCCTGCGAGTGATGGTCGAGACCACCGACGGATTCAAGATCGCGGAGAAAGACCTAGAGATTCGCGGTCCGGGTGAACTGATGGGGACGCGACAATCCGGCGCGCCGGTCTTTCGCATCGGTCATCTCGTTCGGGATCGTCATCTGCTGGAGCTGGCGCGGCACGAAGCCCGTCGGCTCTTAACCCGGCGATCGCAGCTTCCCGAACTCGCGCCCTTGCTCGACCAGATTCGTCGCCAACCGCAATATGGTCTCACATCCATTGGATGACGCGCACCTTCCCTCGCTCATTCGATGAGCCCGAGCTTCACCAACACGAGCAACAGAGAACCGAGCACCAACCGATAGACGACGAAGAGATAGGTCGTGTGCGTCCGCAGGTAGCGGAGGAGGAACTCGATGGCGAGATAGCCGCTTATCCCGGCCAGCAGCGTCGCCACAAGAAGCGGCACGCTGTAGGCCCCCACGAGCTGATGGCGAATGGTATAGAGCTCGTAGAGCCCGCTCAAGGTCACCGAGGGAATGCTCAGCAGGAAGGAGAAGCGCGCTGCCGCCTCGCGCGTGAAGCCAAGGAACAGCCCCGCCGTGATCGTCGTCCCCGAGCGCGAGGAGCCGGGGATCAAAGCGAGCGCTTGCGCGATCCCGATGATCACGGCGTCGCGCGCGGTCACTTCCGTCAACTCCCGACGACGGGAGGACACGCACTCGGCCACCAGCAAAAGCAGGGCCAGTCCGATCAGCGCCCCTGCGATCACCACGAGCGACCGAGCGCCCGTGAGGATGAACGGTTCAAAGGCGAGCCCTCCGATGATGATCGGAATCGTCCCCAATCCGATGAGCCAAGCCAACCGCGCCGGGAACGTCTCCAACGGACGGCCGCGCACGAGAGCGCGCACGAAGGCGCCGGTCAACTCGCCGACCTCATGCCGAAAATAGCTGAGCACGGCCGCGAGCGTCCCCAGTTGGATCACTGCGGACGCGGGCGCTCCCGGATCGTTCCACGGTCGCGTCGGGTCAAGCTCTTTCAAAAGGGCGGGGATGATGCGCAAATGCGCCGTGCTGCTGATGGGGAGAAACTCCGTGAGTCCCTGCACGAGCCCGAGCACGATCGCTTCCACCATCGTCATATGCGCCGAATTGCCCCCCTCGCTTCGCCGCGTGGTTGAATTTCCTTCCTCGCCCTTCGCCGTGCGGATGAAGTCGTCAAATCTCGATGATCACCGGGATGATCATCGGATGGCGCTCGGTCTGGCGCGCGATCATCCGCTTCAACTCGATCCGAATCTTCTCTTTCATGACGGCGCCATCGGTCCGTTCATCGAGATCAGCCGCGGCGATCGTCTCGATCACTCGTTCGCGCGCCCGCTCGAGCAATTCCTCGCCGTTCTCCGAGGCGATGAATCCGCGGGTGACGATCTCCGGGGGAGCTTCCAATTCTCCCGTCGTCTTATTAATGACGACGATGGGGAGGACGAAGCCATCCTCGGCCAGATGTCGCCGATCGTGGATGACGAACTCCTCGATCTCCTCAAAGCCCGCTCCGTCAATGAACGTGCGCCCGACCGGAACCGTCGCCCCGCTGATGCGCGCGCCCTCGCCATCCAGCTCGATGATCTGACCATTCTCGACGACGAGGACTTGATCGGGGTGGAAACCGACCGCGCAGGCGAACTCCTTATGGCGGCAGAGTCGCCGATAATCGCCGTGAATCGGGATGAGATACTTCGGGCGCAAGACGCGGTAGAATTCCCGCAGATCGTCCTGCGACGGATGCCCGGAGACGTGCACCCGTTTGATCGTCTCATCCACGACGCGCGCGCCGCGCCGATAGATGTGATCCATGAGCCGCGAGATCGCTCGTTCATTCCCGGGGATGATGCGCGCCGAGAGGACGACCGTGTCCTCGGGTTCGATCCGCAACTGTTTGTACGAGCCCGTCGCCATGCGGGCGAGCGCTGCCATCGGCTCTCCCTGGCATCCCGTGACGAGCATGGCCACGCGCTCGCGCGGCAACCGCGGCACATCGTGAGGCGAGACGAGGAGCCCCGGCGGCACATCGAGATACCGCTCGGCCATGGCCGTCTCCACCATGCGCACCATCGTCGAACCCACCAGCGCGAGCCGACAGTCGTATTCGTAGGCCAGATCCATGATGAGCTGAATCCGATGGATCGAAGAGGCGAAACAACTGAAGATCAAGCGCCCGGGCGCTTGCTCGAAGATCTCTTCAAGGGCCGGGAGGACGGCGCGCTCCGAGGGCGTGCGCCCACTGCGCTCGACGTTCGTCGAATCCGCTAGCAGCGCGAGCACGCCGCGATCGCCGTATTGGCGCAAGCGCGTGAGATCGGTCGGTTCGCCAATGACCGGATCCTCATCCAACTTCACATCGGTCAGATGCACGAGGATCCCCACCGGCGTTCGAATGGCCAGCGCCAAGCAATCTATGGTCGAATGCGCGGCCCCGATGAACTCGATCTCGAAAGGCCCCGTCTCCACGAAATCGCCCGGTTCGACGACATGCAGCTCGGCCTCGTTGAGGAGACCATGTTCGAGGAGCTTGTGCTGGGCCACGGCCAGCGTGAAGCGCGCTCCATAGACGGGAACGTTGGCGAGCTTCAGCAAATAGGGCAAAGCGCCAATGTGATCCTCGTGCGCGTGCGTGAGGATGAGGGCGCGCACGCGCGCCGCATTCGCCTCGATGAATCGAAAATCCGGAATGACGACGTCCACGCCGTGCAAGCTCTCGTCGGGGAACATCAGGCCCGCATCAATGAGGAGGATGTCCTCCCCAAAGCGCAAGGCCAGCATGTTCATCCCGAATTCTCCTAGCCCGCCGAGCGGAATGATCTCCAGCTTCGCCCTCACGGTTGCCCTCTCTCCTTGGGAGAATCTTGGGATGCGCCGTGTCGTCCCCCACCCGATGGCGCGACTCCCACGGACGTCTTCGCTCGTCCCCACATCGGCAGATGAACAAGGGACATTCTACATCCCCCCCGCGAGGAAGAGCAAGCGAGAGAAGAACAAGGGGGCATCGGTCGCGCTCGCTCGCGCGCGAAGACGTCATGCGCATCGCCCAGATCGCGCGCGGCCGATGATGCGCGTTCGCCGCCCTGACCATGGCATCAGCGGCTTCGATCACCCGACCACGAATCTTCGCGTCTCGATCACGCCCGAAGCGTCCAAACGCCATCTTCTACTCCTCCTGCGAAGGCCTCTTTCTATCCCAGCGCCGAGCCACGTCCGGGAAAAGATGCGGCAGCCCAGAAATTGTGCTACGATTTCCCCACGCGGACGAGGACGAACGATGAGGAACGGTCACATCGCGATCATCCTTCTGCTTCTGCTCATCCGAGTCGGTCTGGGCGCCTCCGAGCGCCTGCAGCAACCGACCGCCGAAGCGCGCGCGCGGGAAGAAGCCATCGCGAAATTCGAGGCGGGACAGGCCGCTCACGAACAGGGGCGATTGACGGAGGCGATCGCGCTCTACACGGCGGCTTTGGAGCATCTGCCGGATTTCCCCGAAGCCCTTTATCAACGTGCGGCGGCATATTTCGCCCTCGACCGATGGGAGGAGAGCGAAAAGGACCTCCTTCGCGTGCTCGAACGCGAGCGCGAGCTGCTGGATGACACAACGGCTGAGCCGACACTGGCAGCTTTCTTCGCCCGCGTCCACACGTTGCTTGCGGAAGTCCTCCTGCATCGTCGTCGCCTCGCGGAAGCCGAGGCACACCTGGAGCGCGCGCAGGCGCTCGATCCTCAGTTTCAACGGGTCCGCATTGTGCGGGCGTCTCTCGCTTTAGCGCGGAAAGCTCCCGATGAAGCGATTGCCGAATTGAATCGCGCGGCGGAACTCGGTCCGCCGACAGCGGCGTTCTACATCTTGCTCGGCCTGGCCGAGGAGCAAAAGGATAATCCCGAAGCCGCCCTGCAGGCCTACGCGCGCGCTCTCGCGCTCGATCCGAACGCTCTGGCTGCGCGCGAGGCGCGCAGCCGATTGCTCTTGGCGCGAAAAGATTACGCCCGCGCGCTCGAAGACTTAGAAGTCCTGGCGCGCGTCCGCAAGACGACGGTCGCTGAGCAGCGATTGGCCGAAGCCTATGCCCTCGCCGGACGAACGGAAGACGCCATCGCACTCTTTCAGCAAATCCTCGCGCGCGAACCGACTCACCGAGAGGCCCGGGAACTCTTGATCGCGCTGTTGGAGCGAACCGGACGCACGGCCGAGGCCCTCGCGCACGCGCAGCAGCTCGCCGAAACGCATCCCCAGGATCCGAAGGCGCAGGCGCTGCTCGGCGAATTGCTCCTTCCGAACGATCCGGAGAAGGCAGCGCGCGCTTTCGAGCAAGCCGCACGGTTCGATCCGGAGAACCTCAACCACCGCACGAATCTGGGTGCGGCGCTCTTGAAGCTTCGCCGCTTTCCCGAAGCGATCGAAGTCTTCGCGAGTGTTCTCACTCGCGATCCGAACAACTATCCGGCGCGCGCGGGACTGGGGACGGCCTATTTCGAGCTGAAGGACTACGCGCAAGCGGCTCGCGAATTCACGTGGGTCATCGAGCGCCGACCGGAGACCGCCGTCGCCTATTACTTCCTCGCCATCTGCTACGATCGGCTGCGCGACTACGAGCGCGCGCTTCCGCTCTACGAACGCTTCCTTACGCTCGCTGATCCGACGAAACACCGAACGGAGATCGAGAGCGTGCAATTCCGCTTGCCCGCGTTGCGACGGCAAATCGAGGAAGCCAAGAAGCGCCGGCGGTGAGAGATCTGTGAGCCAACAGGGATGCGCTCTCGCCTCGCACGATGGATTCGCCTGGGAGCGCTCGCAGCGCTCATCGCCCTTCCGGTGGAAGGGGGAGCTGGCCCCTTCCGACAAGGGGCTGACCTCTCCGCCCTTTTGACACCCGAGGAACGAGCGCAATTCGCCCGAGAGAGGAACCCGGCCAAACAGGTTCGTCTGCTTCTGAAAATTGCGGAGAATCGCCTTCGCGACGCCAAGCGCCTCACCGACCAAGAGAGCTTCGATTCGGCTCTATCGGTGCTGCTCGCCTATCAGGCGCTCCTCGAACACGCGTTTGCGCAGATCGAAACGGTCCCCCCTGGAGGGCGACGAAAGGGCGCTTACAAGGATTTCGATCTCCATGTGCGACAACACCTCAAGGACTTGGAGCCCACCGTGCGCGCATTCCCAATGAGCTTGGCCTCCGAGGCCGAGCGCGTCCTCAAGACAGCGACGCGGTTGCGCTTTGAAGCCCTCAATGCCTTCGCGGGCGAGCGGATTCTCACGCACCCTCAACCGAAGTCGCAGTGAGGGAGGGGCCGCTCATCCCCCCAATTGGATCATCTCCCAGCGGGACTGCGCTGAGAGCAGGCGTCCGGCGCGAAGCGCTTCCCATCGCTCCTCCGAATAGCGATCGCGGCGGGCCATCCATACGCGAGAGATGGCGGCGAGGATCTCTTCGTCCGAAGCATTCCCTCGCAACAACGCTTTCACATCATAGCCCCCGGCGGAGAAGAGGCACGTCACGAGCTTCCCGTCCGACGTCAGGCGCACGCGCGTACATCCAGCACAGAACGGCTCGGTCACGGATGCGATGATGCCGATGTCTCCGCGCCCATCGGCCAATTGGTAGCGCACGGCCGTATCGCTCTCCCGTTCCCGCCCGATCTCCCGAAGCGGGAATTCCCGCGCCAGGATGCGCACGATCTCCGCCTTCGGGAGGACCTTCTCCCATCGCCAGTTGTTCGTCGTCCCGACGTCCATGTACTCGATGAATCGCAGCGCGAAGCCATGCTCGAGCGCGAATCGGGCAAGTGGGACGATATCATCCTCGTTCATCCCACGCTCGATCACAGCATTGATTTTCACCGGATGCAGACCGACGCGCTTCGCCTCGAAGAGCCCTTCGAGCACCCGCTCGAGCTGGCCCCATTGCGTGATCCGTCGGAACTTCTCGGCATCGAGTGTGTCTAAGCTCACATTCACGCGATGGAGCCCGGCCGCGCGCAATCGTTCGGCCTTCTCAGCCAGCAGCGCTCCATTGGTCGTCAGACAGAGATCGCGCACCCCAGGGATCGCCGCCAGCCGCGCGATCAAATCTTCGAGGTCGCGTCGAAGCAGCGGCTCGCCGCCCGTCAACTTGATCTTCTCTACGCCGAGCTGAACGAACAGACGTGTCAGGCGCGTGATCTCCTCGAAGGTGAGCAGTTCCTTTCGCTCCACCCATGCGTACTCCGGCAACGGCATGCAGTAGAGGCAGCGGAAATTGCATCGGTCGGTGACCGAGATGCGCAGGTCCTTCGCCGGACGCTGATATTGATCGCGCACGCTCATGTCCGCTCTCGCGGTGAGGCATTATACCGAGAAATGGGCGAGGAAGCCACGCGTCGAGAGCAACCTCCAGAAACGGACGCTCGCGGTCGCTCCGTCGCGCGTTCCTTCTGAGGCCGTCCTCTTCGTATACTTGGCGACGATGGGGGAGAAGGTGGAGCAAACCGTTCGCTTCGTCTTCCCGATCGGGGAAGCCGAAGCGCGTCAACGGCTCGACCACTTTCTGGCGCGCGCGTTCCCGCAGGTGAGCCGCGTGGTGTTACGGCGCGCGACGGCCGATGGGCGCGTGCGCGTCAATGGTCACCCCTCGCGCTCGAACTACCGATTGCGAGCGGGCGATCTCGTGACCGTCGAGATCGATCCTCGGCCGACGCCGGCGCTCGTCCCCGAACCCATTCCGCTCAATATCCTCTTCGAGGATGACGCGATCCTGATCGTGGAGAAACCGGCGGGCATGCTCGTATATCCGAACCGCGACGTGACCTCGGGCACGTTGCTGAATGCGCTCTGTCACCATCTGAGTCAACAAGCGCCGGGGACGCGTCCCGGACTAGTCCATCGCCTCGATCGCCTCACTTCGGGACTCCTCGTGATCGCGAAGACCGAATCGGCGCATCGCGTCCTGGCGCGCCACTTCCGCGAACGTCGCGTCGAGAAAACCTACCTCGCCATCGTTCACGGTGAGCTGTCCGAGAAGACGCTTCGGATCGCGCAGCCGATCGGATGGGACCCTGAGCAGTATCCGCATTGGCGGGTGATGGATTCGGGCCGAGAAGCGCTCACCGAGATACGCGTGCTGGACGCCGCGCGCGGCCTCACGCTTCTGGAAGCGCGACCGCACACCGGACGCACGCACCAGATTCGCATCCATCTGGCCGCGATCGGACATCCCCTCGTCGGCGATGCCCTCTACGGGAAGGAGGCTCACGCCGCGTTCGAAGCGTGGATGCGATGCGTGGGCCGCCGCTTCGAGCGCCATTTCCTGCACGCCGCTTCACTCGCCTTTCACCATCCGCGCACGGGTGAATGGCTCGCTTTTCACTCCCCCCCGCCGAAAGAATTCCACGAACTCTTGGAGCTGTGGCGCGCTCATTGGGACGGCGCGCAAAGCTCCAACGAGCCATCTGCACCGCGCGCGAAGCCGAGCGATACGGATGACGCCCCCTTCGCCCAGCGTCCTTGAGGAGAGCGCCGCGCTTTCGCTATTCTTGTTCGTTCATCACACGATCAGGGAGGAGAGCATGACAGAGATCTCGGCGGGAAAACTTCGCGGGCTCATGCGGCTGGCCGACGCGGCTGGCCGATTCAAGATGATGGCCATTGATCAACGCGGCTCACTCATTGAATCCCTCGCTCGCTCTTCGGGCAAGCCGAAAGAGCAAGTGACGTTCGAAGAGATCGCGCGCGTGAAACAACTGGTGACGAAGATCCTCGCGCCGATGGCGACGGCCGTGCTCACGGATCCGATCTACGGATACCCGCACTCGATCGCTTACATCCCGGGGCACGTCGGGTTGTTGCTGGCCTATGAGGAGACCGGATACGAAGCCATCGGGAAAAGCCGGTACACGAAGCTGATTGATGGGTGGAGCGCGTGGAAGGCGCGCGCGGCGGGAGCGGATGCCGTGAAGCTCCTGCTCTACTATCACCCGGACGCCGATGAGAAAGCGCGCCAGCACCAGCAGGACCTCGTGCGACGCGTCGGTCAAGAGTGCGCTGAGTTGGACATCCCGTTCCTCCTGGAGACAGTCGGTTACGCGCTCGATGGCGGCGGCACGAACACGCCCGAATATGCGCGGCAGAAACCTGGGATCGTCATCCGAAGTGCGCAGGAATTCTCCAAGCCCGAATATCGGGTGGACGTGCTGAAGTTGGAATTCCCGGCGAATCTGAAATATTGCCGCGAGTTCCAATCGGCTCCCTTCGGGAAGAAGGACGCCGAGCCCGTGTACACGCTCGAAGAGGTGAAGGCGTACTGTCGGGAGTTGAATGAAGCGGCGGGCGTTCCGTGGGTCCTCTTGAGCGCAGGCGTAGACATCGAAGAATTCCTCGAGAACACGAAGCTCGCCGTCGAGGCCGGCGCCAACGGCTTCCTCTGTGGACGCGCGATTTGGAAAGACGCCGTGGCCCTCTACCCGGATGAGGCGAAGCTTGTGCAGGCGTTGGAGACGCAGGCGCGAGAGAATTTCCGTCAGCTCAACGAAATCGCCGAGCGCGCGACGCCCTGGTTCGAGCACCGTCGCTTCGGTGGCCGCACCAATCTCCGCCTCCAGCATCAAGGGCCAGAGTGGTACCGGCGGTATCAAGCCGGCGTGCGATCGTGAACCTCGAGGGGGGATCCGAATGCGGATCCCCCCTTCGCTCGCCTCGTATGGAGACGAAAGAACCACTCCGCGAAGATGCCATCAAGTATTGGCCGCAGCATGAGCGGCCGCGCGAACGCTTGCTCAAGCAAGGGCCTGGAGCGCTGTCGGATGCGGAGCTGCTGGCCATCTTCTTGCGAACGGGCGTGAGTGGTCGCAGTGCTGTGGATCTGGCGCGCGCGCTCTTGCAACGCTTCCAAGGACTGCGCGGGCTTTTCTCCGCCGATTATCGCGAGCTGCGCGCCGTCAAGGGACTCGGCGATGCCAAGATCGCGACCCTGCTGGCCACCATCGAGCTGAGCAAGCGCTATCTGCGCGAGCAACTCGGCGAGCGGCGCGCCATTCGAAATCCCGACGATGTTTACCAGCTCTTAGCCCATTCGATGCGCGACCTCGATCACGAGGTCTTCACCGTGCTCTTTCTGAACAGCAAGAACGAGATCCTGGCCATTGAGGAAATGTTCCGCGGCACCATCAACGCCAGCTCCGTTCATCCGCGCGAAGTCATCAAGCGCGCCCTCCAGCACGGCGCCGCGGCCATCATCTGTGCGCACAATCATCCATCGGGAAATCCTGAACCGAGTCCCCAAGACCGTCGGATCACGCGCGAGCTGAAAGAGGCCTGTCGCTTGATGGAGATCTCGCTCCTCGATCATCTCGTCGTCGGCTCCAACCGCTATTGGAGCTTCGCCGAGCATGGGGAGTTGTAGTCGGCGCCTCACCGAGCCGCCTTTCGCCGGAGAGTGTGGACGAATGATTTCCGCTCGTCGTCCCCGGCGGTCCCTTCGTGCGTTGACCATGCCGATCACCGCCGGTAAACTCTTCCTCGACAGGAAGGCGGAATGCGAGGCGAGCGGAAGCGACAGATCGCGTCCTATCTGGAAGTCTTTCGCGCCGTTTGGGAGAACCGCGATCGGCTCGGCTATGCGTGGCGGATTCTGACCCAGGGCGTCTGCGATGGATGCGCGCTCGGCACTAGCGGCCTGCGCGATTGGACGATCTCTGGAATTCACCTCTGCTGGATTCGACTCCGTCTCCTCCGCCTGAATACGATGGGGCCGCTCGATATACGGCTTCTCGACGACGTGACGCGGCTGCAGGCAATGAGCGAACCCGAGTTGCGCGGATTGGGGCGTATCCCGAGGCCACTTGTGCGTCGGCGAGGCGATACTGGATTCCAACCGATCTCATGGAACGAAGCGCTGGAGCTGATCGCCGAACGCGTGCGTGCGACCACGCCCGAGCGTCTCGCCTTTTACGTGGCCTCGCGCGGCACAGTGAACGAGACTTACTACGTGGCTCAGAAGGTCGCGCGCTTGTTGGGCACGAATCATATCGATAATTCGGCGCGCGTCTGCCACGCGCCGAGCACGACGGCGCTCAAACAGACGATCGGCTACGCGGCCTCGACCTGCAGCTACCGAGATTGGATCGGGACGGACCTGCTCGTGCTCATCGGCAGCGACATCGCCAACAATCAACCGGTGGCGATGAAGTACATTCATCTGGCGAAGAAGCAAGGCACCCGCGTCGTCGTCATCAATCCCTATCGCGAGCCGGGGTTGGAGAAATATTGGGTCCCTTCCTCGCTCGACTCCGCGCTCTTCGGGACGCGGGTCGCCGACGCGTTCTTCCAGATTCGCGTCGGCGGCGACATCGCCTTTTTGAATGGCGTCCTCAAACATCTCATCGCGAACGGATGGGTGGACCGCGCGTTCATCGCGGAACATACGGAAGGCTGGGAAGAGTTGGTGCGCGCGCTGGACGAGCAGCGCTTTGAGCACCTGGAACGCCTCTCCGGCACGACGCGCGAGTGCATGTTGGATTTCGCGCGCCTGTATGCTCGCGCGCAAACGGCCGTGTTCATCTGGTCCATGGGAGTGACCATGCATGAGCACGGCGTGGCCAATGTGAAGGCCATTGTTAATCTGGCGCTGGCGCGTGGGATGATCGGACGTCCGCATTGTGGGCTCGTCGCCATTCGCGGCCACTCCGGTGTCCAAGGAGGTGCGGAGATGGGCGCTGTCCCCAATCAATTTCCGGGTGGCCTCCCGATCACCGAGCAGAGCGCGGAGCAATTGGCCGCGGAATGGGGATTCCCCGTCCCCGCCTGGCGGGGATATTTCGTCGCGGAGATGATCGAGGCGGCGCATCGGGGGGAGTTGGACGTGTTCTATCTCATTGGCAGCAATCTCACGGGCATTCTCCCCGAAAGCCAATTCGTTCGAGAAGCGCTCGCTCGCATCCCCCTGCGCGTGCATCATGACATCGTCCTCAACCCACAGATGTTCGTGGAGCCAGCCGATACGGTCCTGATCCTTCCGGCGACGACGCGCTATGAGATGGCGGGCGGCAATACGGAGACGACGACCGAACGGCGCATCCTCTTCAATCCTGAGATCCCGGGACCGCGCCTGCCCGAAGCTCGCGATGAATGGCGCGCGCTGGTGGGGATCGCTCAGCGCGTTCGCCCGGAATGGGCGGCGAAGATCGCCTTCCCTTCAACCGCAGCGATTCGAGCGGAGATCGCGCGCATCGTTCCGTTCTACGGTGGAATTCAAGACCTGCGACAGCGCGGGGATCAAATTCAATGGGGCGGCCCGCGGCTTGGCGAGGGAGGTCAATTCCCCACGCCGAGTGGAAGAGCGCGTTTCACACCGCTTGTGCCGCCGGAGCGCGAGGTTCCCGAAGGCCGTTTTCACCTGACGACTCGTCGGGGGAAGCAATTCAACAGCATGGTCTTCCATCCTCGCGATGTGCTTGCTGAGGCACATCGCGAGGACGTCATCCTCGCGCCGGAGGACATGCAGCGTCTCGGCCTTCGCGATGGTGACCCCGTCCTGGTGCGTTCGGAGGTTGGCGAATTTCATGGGCGCGCGCGCTCGGGACCAATCTATCCCGGCACGGCGATGATGTATTGGCCTGAAGCGAACGTACTCATCCCACGCGGTGCGCATGATCCCGAATGCGGCATGCCAGCCTTTCGCAGCGCGATCGTCGAAATCCTCCCGGATTTGGGGCGAACGGCATGAAGGAATTCGGTCTACTCCCTTCGGAGACAATGACGAGGGAGACGCTGGATCTCCTCTGTAGCACTGCTGCGCTCGTGGTCGGCCGAGATGGCGTCCGCGCGCGGGAAGAAATGTTGGCCGTCGAAGAACCGATGGAAGTGCGCGTGCTCCAGCACGAGGGAGGGACATGGGTCGCGCATAGCCTGGCTGTGACCATGCGCACGCCGGGCCATGATTTCGAGCTGGCCATCGGCTTCCTCTTCGCGGAAGGCGTGATTCGAAGCCGCCAAGACATTCGCGACGTCCGTTACTCTTCCGAACATGAACGCTGCAACGTCGTGGACGTCGTCCTGGCCGAAGGCGTGAAAGTGGATCCAGCGCGCCTCAGCCGGAACTTCTACACGACCTCAAGCTGCGGCATCTGTGGGAAGGCGTCGCTGGAACTCGTGCGCGCACTCGTCCGAGGATCGCTCGCGGAACCCGTTTCGGTCTCTCGCGAAGTGCTCCTCGCCCTGCCGGATCTGGCGCGACGCGCGCAAACGCTTTTCGCTCGCACTGGAGGTGTCCACGCCTCGGCGCTCTTCGACGAGCAAGGGCGACTGCTGCTGGTGCGCGAAGATGTCGGTCGTCACAACGCCATGGATAAGGTGATCGGACATTTGGTGCTCGCCGAGCGGATTCCGGCATCTCACCTGCTCGTTTTCCTCAGCGGGCGCGCGAGCTTCGAATTGGTGCAGAAGGCGCTCGTGGCCGGTATTCCGATCGTGGCTGCCGTCGGAGCGCCGAGCAGCTTGGCTGTGACCGTTGCTCGCGAGTTCGGCCTCACGCTCATCGGTTTCCTCCGAGATGGACGCTTCAACGTCTATGCTGGCGCCGAACGGCTGGCGTTCTCCTCGGGACCATGAGCATGCGTGCTGGACTTCTCAGCTCGCCCCGAAGTAAACTTCCGCTGGGGCGAACCCCTCTGGGAGAGATGGGTATGAGCGAATTGGAGAAGAAGGCCAAAGCCATCGAGATCGCCCTCGCCCAGATCGAGAAGCAATTCGGCAAGGGGGCGATCATGCGGCTCGGTGACCGAAAAGTCGAGGAGATTCCAGTCATCTCGACGACGAGCCTCAGTCTGGATGCCGCGCTGGGCGTTGGCGGCATCCCGCGTGGGCGCATCACGGAGATTTTCGGGCAGGAGGCCAGCGGCAAGACGACCCTGGCTTTGCATGTGGCTGCCGAAGCCCAGCGGCTCGGGGGCGTGGCCGCGTATATAGATGCTGAACATGCCCTGGACGCCGCATACGCCGAGAAGATCGGCGTGCGCATTGACGACTTGCTCGTCTCTCAACCCGACAGTGGCGAGCAAGCCTTGGAGATCGCCGAAGCGCTCGTCCGATCCGGCGGCGTGGATGTGCTCGTCATTGATTCGGTCGCGGCGCTGGTGCCCCGCGCGGAGTTAGAGGGCGAGATGGGGGATGCCCTTCCGGGATTGCAAGCTCGCCTTATGTCGCAAGCCCTGCGGAAATTGGCGGGAGCCGTTTACCGCTCCAACACAGCGCTCATCTTCATCAACCAGATGCGGCAGAAGATCGGCGTCATGTTCGGCTCGCCGGAGACGACGACCGGTGGTCAGGCCCTGAAATTCTACGCGAGCGTGCGTCTGGACATGCGCCGGACCAATGCCCTCAAAGATGGCGAGACGATCATCGGCAATCGCGTGAAGGTGCGCGTCGTCAAGAACAAGGTCGCGCCGCCCTTCAAAGAGGCCGAGTTCGACATGCTCTACAGCGAAGGCATCTCGCGCGAGGGAGAGATCCTGGATCTGGGCGTAGAGCATCGCATCATCGAGAAGAGCGGCGCGTGGTATTCCTACAAAGGTGAACGCCTCGGCCAGGGTCGGGAGAACGCACGCCTCTTTCTGAAGTCGAATCCCGATCTGGCGCTCACCATCGAGAACGAGATCCGACAAGCGCTCGGCTTGCCGCGGCGCGAGGCGGCACGGACGCCGGAATCGGAAGTGATGCCTTCGGCGAAAGCGAAGAAGGCGGAGTGACGCTTCCCAAGCATGCGCGAGACCGAGTTCATCGTGATCGGCAGTGGGATCGCCGGCCTGCGCGCGGCAGTGGAATTAGGGCGAGCGGGATCGGTCCTCATTCTCACCAAAGACGAGCTGACCGAATCGAGCACGAGGTACGCCCAAGGGGGGGTCGCCGTCGCCTTGAGCGACGACGATGAGATCGCCTTGCATTTCGAGGACACGCTGCGCGCGGGCGCTGGCCTGTGCGATCCCGAGGCCGTGCGCGTGCTCGTCGAGGAAGGACCGCATTACGTGCAGGAGCTGATCGAATGGGGCTGTCGCTTCGACCGAACGGGCGATCGGCTGGAATTCGGAAGAGAGGCCGCGCACTCCCGACGCCGCATCGTTCACGCGCGAGGAGATGCGACCGGACGCGAGATCGTGCGGACCTTGCTTGAGCGCCTGCACGATTTGCCGGACGTCGAAATTCTCCCTCATGCTTTCGCCCTACGTTTGCTCATTCAGGAAGGAACGTGTGTGGGCGTACAGTATGTGGATACGCGCGCACGCACGTCCCATACGGTCCGGGCGCATGCGGTCATCCTCACCACCGGAGGCGCCGGACACATCTACGCGCAAACGACCAACCCCGATGTCGTCACCGGTGAAGGGATGGCGATGGCGTATGAGGCCGGCGCTCTCCTCGCCGACATGGAGTTCGTTCAATTCCATCCGACGGCACTGCATTGGGAGGGAGCACCGCGCTTTCTCCTGAGCGAAGCCCTGCGGGGCGAAGGCGGCGTCTTGCGCAACCGCTTCGGCGAACGCTTCATGCCGCGATACCATGAGCAGGCTGAGTTGGCTCCGCGCGATGTCGTCGCGCGCGCCATTGTGAGCGAGCTACAGCGGACGCAAGCCGCGTGCGTCTATCTCGATCTCACGCATTTGCCGTCCCATTTCCTGCGCGAGCGGTTCCCACGCATCTACGAGACGTGCCGACGCTATGGCCTGGACCTGACGCGCGAATGGATCCCCGTCAGTCCAGCGGCGCACTACTTCATGGGTGGCGTGCGCACGGATCTGGACGGATGGACGGGGATCGCGGGCTTGTTCGCAGCCGGCGAGGTGAGCTGCACGGGCGTGCACGGCGCCAATCGCTTAGCCAGCAACTCGCTGCTCGAAGGCCTGGTCTTCGGCGCGCGCGCGGCTCGTCGCGCGCTGGCGACTCCACCTGCTTCGACACCGGCTCCCTTGACGTGGCCGGAGCTGAATCCTGAGGAGGCCGCCATAGATCGGGCGATCGCTGAGCGCATCCGAACGCTCATGTGGGAAGCCGTCGGCCTCATCCGCCACGGTGACGCGCTACGCTCGGCCATAAATGAATTGGAGCGATTGCGCATGACCGCGCCCACGCTCGCCGCACGCCATATCGCCACGGTCGCTTGGCTCGTCGCTCGCGCCGCTCTCTTCCGAGAAGAGAGTCGCGGCGCGCACTTCCGCGCCGATTTCCCTACTCCGGATGATGCTCATTGGCGCTGCCATTCCATCCAACACCGCGATCGCGGCATCTTCACTCATCCCATTGGAACGGAGGTCTTCTCGCAATGATGGGACATGAGCTGTGGCTCTGGATCGCCTTCAATCTCTTCGTGATCGCCATGCTCGCGCTCGACCTCGGCGTCTTCCACCGTCGAGCGCACGTCATCGAGTTGAAGGAAGCGCTCGGTTGGAGCGCGTTCTGGATCGTCTTGGCCGTGCTCTTTAACATCGGCGTCTACTTCTGGTTCGGTCGAGTCTCTGCGCTCGAATTCCTCACGGGCTATCTCATCGAGAAGTCGCTCAGCATGGATAACGTCTTCGTCTTCGCGCTCATCTTCACGTATTTTCGCGTCCCGGCGCTCTATCAGCACAAGGTCCTCTTCTGGGGCATCCTCGGAGCGTTAATCATGCGGTTCCTCTTCATCCTCGCAGGGGTCACGCTGATCCAGAAGTTCCACTGGATGATCTACGTCTTCGGCGCTCTCCTCATCGTGACCGGTGTGCGCATGGCCCGCGAGAAGGAGAAGGAGATTCATCCGGAGCGGAATCCCGTCCTTCGACTCGCCCGCCGACTCGTCCCGATCACGCGGCGCTATGTGGATGGACGATTCTTCATCCGCAGGATGAAACGGACGTTCGCGACTCCACTGTTCGTCGTCCTGATCGTCGTTGAGACGACTGACCTCGTCTTCGCTGTGGACTCGATTCCGGCGATTCTGGCCATCACGCACGATCCCTTCATCGTCTACACGTCGAACGTCTTCGCCATTCTGGGCCTGCGAGCACTCTATTTCGCGCTGGCCGGGCTCATGCGCATCTTCCACTATTTGCACTACGGCCTCTCGATCATCCTCGTCTTCGTCGGGGTGAAGATGCTCATCTCGGACCTCTACAAGATTCCCATCGGCATCGCGCTGGGCGTCGTCGCCACCGTCCTGACCGTTTCGGTCCTCCTCTCGATTTGGCGGCCGGCGAAGGCCGTTCCGGCTGTCGCGGCCGATCCGCCGGAGACGATCTCCGAGGAAGCGACTCAGCCCTATACCTCCTCGCCGGAGAAATCGGTGCGATGAGAATCAGGGACCTGCACCCGTGGGACGTCTCGCCGCGTGAAGCCATGGAGATTCAGCTTCAGCTGCGCGAGCAGTTGCGCTTCACGCCGCTTGCGCTCGAGCGCGTGCGATGGGTCGCCGGCGCTGACGTCTCCTTCGACAAAGGCTCGGATACGATCTTCGCTGCCGTCGTCGTGTTGGAGCTGCCGCATCTGGCGGTCGTCGAGGAAGCAGCAGTGACGACAGTGACACGATTCCCCTACATTCCGGGCCTGCTCTCGTTTCGAGAAGCGCCGGCCGTGCTGCGAGCGTTCGAGAAGCTGACGCGATGGCCGGACGCGCTGCTGCTGGACGGTCAAGGGCTAGCGCACCCACGGCGCATGGGTCTGGCTTGCCATTTGGGGTTGTTGCTCGATCTACCGGCCGTCGGATGCGCGAAGAGCTTGCTGATCGGCACCTATCAAGAACCAGCTCCAGAGGCCGGCAGCTTTTCGCCTTTGCTCGACCGTGGGGAAGTCGTCGGCGTCGCCCTGCGGACGAAAGACAACACGAGTCCGATGTTCGTCTCGCCCGGCCACAAGGTAGATCTGGAGAGCGCAATTCGGCTGGTCTTACGCTGCGTTGCCGGACATCGCCAACCGGAGCCGACGCGTCAGGCGCATCTGCTCGTCAATCGCCTCCGCCGAGGTGAAGGTCCGACGCCAATGACGGGGCGGCTCTTCTGAACTCACGCCGCTCATCCCTCGAAGAGGCTGCGGACGTACGCCTCTGGAGAGAATTCGATGAGGTCCTCTATCCCCTCGCCGACGCCCACGTAGTGAATGGGTAGTCCCAACTCTTTCGCAATGGCGATGACAATCCCCCCCTTGGCCGTTCCGTCGAGCTTGGTCAGGACCAACCCCGTGACCCGAACGGCCTCCAGAAAGCGCCGCGCTTGCTCCAAGCCGTTTTGCCCCGTCACGGCATCCAGCACGAGCAAAACATCATGCGGAGCGCCTTCGACTTCGCGCGCAGCGACGCGGCACATCTTTTGAAGCTCTTGCATGAGATTGACCTTCGTGTGCAAGCGTCCGGCCGTATCCGCGATCACCACATCCGTTTGACGAGCCTTGGCCGAGCGCAGCGCATCGAAGAGCACAGCGGCCGGATCAGCCCCCGGTTGTTGCCCGATCATCGGGACGCCCGCACGTTCGGCCCAAATCTCCAGTTGATCCGTCGCCGCCGCACGAAATGTATCGGCGCCGCAGAGCAACACGCCGAACCCCTGACGCTTCAACCGATACGCGAGCTTGCCGATGGTCGTCGTCTTCCCCGTCCCATTGACGCCGACGACCAGGATCACATACGGACGCACATCCGAGCGTCGCAGACGCTCTTCAGGGAATGGGCTCTCGCCTCGAACGGTGTTCTTCAAAACGGCGAGCAACTCCGACTGGATGAATCCCCTCAAGGCATCCAAGTCGCGCAACGCTTCTCGATCGAGGGCGACCCGCGCCTTCTCGAGGATCTCCATCACCGTGCGCGGCCCCATGTCGGTGGCGATGAGCGTCTCCTCCAATTCTTCCAGCACAGCCGGATCAATCGCCCGCTTCCCCTGCGCGAGGTCTTGAAACCGCTCGATCAGCTGCTGGCGGGTGCGCGCGACGGCGCGCTTGAATCGCTGGAGTAATCCCGACGCTTGGTCCGACCCTTCGGAGGAAGCCTCCACGCCCCCTGAGAACAAACTCGTGATCTCCTCTCGTTCTCTTCGCCAGAATCCCATAGCTTGTCGCCCTTCCTCGATATCCAAAGGAGCAAAAATACCACTGCCCTCGAGGCAGGTCAACGTCATCCCCAGATGCGGGGTCGCTCTCAAGACGCGCGTCGTGCTATAGTCCTTACCGGAGACGGCGATGGGACGCTATCGGGCGGAAGTCATGGAGGAGCTGAAACGCTTCGGACTACTTCCGACGGACCGGACGCCGCCGGAGCTTGTGCGCGAGCAGCTCAACGATCTCTACTGCTACGAGCTGCGACGGCTGCGCGATCGGCGGCGCGCGGGAGAGTTTCCCAAGGGGGAATACGCTGAGCGGGTGCGCTGCCTACGCGAGAAATATGCCTTGCTGGGGCGCCCGCTGAACCTGTGGATCGAACGAGAATAACATGCAGGCGTCCTTGACCAGTTCACCCCCCCTGACTAGCATCATCCCTCTCGCTGCCCAGGAGGATGAAAACCAAAGGAGGCATCAACCGAATGCGTCGGGGAATTTTCGGCGAAGAGAATGAGCTGATCGTGCAACGGCGGAAGAACTTCGAGGTGATTTGTGCGCTCGGGTTCGATCCGTATCCCCACAAATTCGAGCGCACGCATACGATCACCGAGATCGTCCGGACTTACGGTCACTACGCGGGAGCGAAGCCGCCTGAGGAGTTGGAGCGAGTGAATGCTGAGCTGCGACAGATCGCCGTGCGCATCGCCGGTCGGATGATGACGACGCGCTTGATGGGACGCGCGGCCTTCGCGCATCTCTCCGATGGTGACCAGCGGCTCCAGATCTACATTCGAAGCAATGAGGTGAGCGAGCGGGAGTGGCAGTTGTACAACCATCTCGATTTGGGCGATATCATCGGCGCCGAAGGATACCTATTTGTGACGCGCACGGGAGAACTGACCGTCCACGTCCAACGGCTCCATTTCCTGGCGAAAGCCTTCCTTCCGCTGCCGGAGAAATGGCACGGCCTTCAGGACATCGAGACGCGATATCGGCAACGGTATCTCGACCTGATCGCGAACCGTGCTTCGCGCGAGGTCTTCGTGCGGCGCGCGCAGATCATCAAGGAGATTCGGCGCTTCTTCGACGAACGGGGATACATCGAGGTGGAGACGCCGATGCTCACGCCATTGGCGACGGGAGCGGCCGCTCGTCCTTTCATTACGCACCACAATGCGCTCGATATGGATCTCTACGCGCGCATCGCTCCGGAGCTGTATCTGAAGCGGTTGATCGTTGGAGGATTCGAGAAGGTGTACGAGCTGAATCGGAATTTCCGGAACGAGGGCCTCTCCACTAAGCACAATCCGGAATTCACGATGCTCGAATTCTATGAGGCCTACAGTGATTACGAAGACCTCATGGAGCTGACCGAAGAGCTGCTCACGCATTTGGCGCGCACCGTTTGCGGCTCGCTCATCATTGAATACGCCGGACATCGCATAGACCTCACGCGCCCCTGGCGTCGCCTGACGATCAAAGACGCGATCCTGCAATATTGGCCCGAAACGGTGCCGGCGCCGACGCCCCAGGATTTAGACGCGCCCGAGCGCTTACCGGAGTTACTGCACGCCGTCGGCGGACGTTGCGACCCGCGATGGAATCATGCGCAGATGCTCGGGAAGCTCTTCGAATATATCGCCGAGGAGAAGCTCATTCAGCCCACGTTCATCGTGGGCTATCCGACGGAGCTGAGTCCACTGGCGAAGCAGAGCGAAGAGAATCCGGCCATCGTGCACCGCTTCGAGTTGTACATTGGTGGCCTGGAGATCGCCAATGCCTTCTGCGAGTTGAACGATCCGGCAGAGCAATATCGGCGCTTCGAGCAACAGATGCGCCTGCGCGAGCGCGGGGATGAGGAGGCCATGGTCATGGATGAAGACTTCATTCGCGCTTTGGGCTACGGCATGCCCCCAACGGCGGGCGAAGGGATCGGTATTGATCGGCTCGTCATGCTCCTGACCAATCAACGCTCGATCCGCGACGTCATCCTCTTCCCCCACATGCGGCCGGAACGATAGCGGTCATGCTCCCGACGAAGGCTCGGATTCCGCCCCCACGGGTCCCCCCTCGGCCATCGCTTCGACATCGAGCGCGCGACGGAGTTCCTCCTCGCTCATCCATCCCCATTCTCGAACGATCTCCCGAATGGTCTTACGCGTCGAGAGCAGCTCGCGCGCCACGCGAGCAGCGCGTTCGTAGCCGAGACGTGGGGCGAGCGCCGTCACCAAAGCAGGACTGCCCTCGGCATAATACCGGCAGCGTTCCGCATGAGCGCGAATCCCCACGACGGCTTTCTGGGTAAAAACGCGCACGGCATTGGTCAAGAGCTTCGCCGAGAGGAGCAGATCGAAGGCGATCACCGGCATCATCACGTTCAACTCGAACTCCCCGTGAGCGGCCGCCAGCGCGATGGTCGTATCGTTCCCAATGACTTGAAAGCACACCATCGTCATCATCTCGGGCATGACGGGATTGACCTTGCCCGGCATGATCGAGGAGCCCGGCTGAAGCGCCGGTAGCTCGATCTCCGCCAATCCCGCGATCGGCCCCGAGGCCATCAGCCGCAGATCGTCGCAGATCTTGATCATATCCAGCGCCAACCCTCGCATCGCCCCGGAGACAGCGACAAAGGGCGCCATACTTTGCATCGCCGCCATCAAATCCTCGGCAGGACTCAGCTCCTCTCCCGTCTCTCGCTTCAACTCCTCGATGACGCGGAAGCGGAAGGCCGGATGCGCGTTCAACCCCGTCCCGACGGCCGTGCCCCCGATGCCCAGCACGCGCAATTCTTCGAGAGCCTGTCGCAGGCGCCGAGCGTGCTCCTCGACAATGCGCCCATAGGCATGAAACTCTCGTCCCAAACGAACCGGAACAGCATCCTGAAGATGCGTGCGTCCAGCTTTCACGACGTCACGGAATTCCTCCCCTTTGCCACGGAACGCGCGAGCCAATTCCTCCAGATGCTCGAGCAAAGGACGCGCGACCTCCAGCGCCGCCAGACGCATTGCCGTCGGCATGACATCGTTCGTGGACTGCCCCCGATTCACATGGTCGTTCGGATGCACGAACGAATACTCCCCTCGACGTCCGCCGAGGATCTCGTTGGCCCGATTCGCCAACACCTCGTTCACGTTCATGTGAAAGGACACCCCAGCGCCGGAATTGAAAACGTCCACAACGAATTGATCATCGAACCGCCCGGCCAGCACTTCATCGGCCGCCATGATGATCGCGCGCGCGATGGGTTCCTCCACAAGCCCCAGCTCCGCATTGACCCGAGCCGCACACTTTTTGATCCGGACCATCGCCCGAATCATCTCGGGAAATGGACGCCAGCCACTGATCGGATAATTCTCCAGCGCCCGCACCGTCTGAATGCCATAGTAGACGTCGGCCGGAATGGCTCGCTCTCCGAGACTGTCCCGTTCGATTCTCTCCATAGCGGCTCCCTCCGAGGATTAGTGCACCACATGTCGCGGGAAAGTGCCAGTGATATGAGAGGCGCTCGTTCGTGAAGGATTTCTCCCCTTGCCATGGCTCGGAAGATGAGCTAAAAAAGGCGCATGCGAAATCGTAGAGTCTCCAGAGGATGTCCTTGGGAAAGTGGCTGGAGGCTTCAATGACCCGTCGGACGCTCACTGGAGGCATGTGGAGAGTGGCGAGAGCCTGGGCATCGGATCTATGGATCGGATATATGGCCTGATGAGGAGTGAGCCATGATGACAGGGAGAGTCCCACGTCGCCTTTCGCATCTCATGCTTTGGCTCTTTTTGATAGGGAGCCCCGTCGTCCCCCAATCTTTCCAACAATCGCCTCTCATTTTGACCGAATCGCGGCCGACGGTCGATACGTTCTTTGGCTCGGCTCTAGCTATTGGAGATTTCAACGGCGACGGTATCTTGGATCTCGCCGTCTCCAATCGCCGCGAGCGCGTCTTCGTCTTCTACGGGCGTCCGACGCTTCGACAGACGCCCGATCGGACGCTCTCCACGCGTGAGGCGGGAATTGCTTTCGGAAGTGCCCTCGCCTCCGGCGATTGGAATCGGGATAATCGAACCGATCTGGCTATCGGCGCTCCCGAGGCCAGCAATAGCGAGGATTCTTCCTTCGATGGGAGAGTCTTCATCTATCGTGGAGCATCGAATTTCGGGATCAGTCCGGTGACCATACGGAGCCCGCTCCCCCCGGATCCCGATACCCTAATCGGTGGGTTCTTCGGAGATTCCCTGGCCAGTGGCAATGTGGACGGTGATCAAGCGAGCGATCTGATCGCTGGAGCTTGGTTGCTGGACGCCGTGGTCATTCTCTATGGGGGGAGCACGATCGGGTCTCGGCGTACGACCCTACGGGGAACTCTCGGAGAGCAATTCGGCTTAGCTGTCGCAGCCGGAGATATCAATAAAGATGGATTCGCTGACGTCGTCGTGGGCGCACCGCTGGGGGGGACGAACGGAAATGGCGCCATTTATGTCTTCTTTGGAGGGAAGTCCATGAGTGGTCGGCCCAATCTGACGCTCCTCAATCCTCGTCCTCCGGCCGGCCCGCTGATTGATCCCACATTCGCATCATCGCTTGCTGTGGCCGATCTCAACGGTGATGGCTATGCGGACATCGTCGTCGGAGATTCGATCCAATCCCAACCGCCACGAGTTTACATCTATTTTGGTGGACCCGCGATGAGTAATGACCCCAATCTCATTTTAGAGGCCCCCGCTCCACAACTCGATTCTCGGTTCGGGTATGCCGTGGCCACCGGTGATCTGAATGGCGATCGTATCGCTGACCTGGCTGTCGGCGCCATCGGAGCAGTGGTGGGCAATCGTCAAGAGGCCGGACGGGTGTACGTCTTCCAAGGGGGAAGCACTATCGGCCCGAATGCCAATCTGATCCTCGATCCGCCGAGTCCGGAGGTTAATGGTGAGTTCGGAACGGCCATAGCTATCGGGGATCTGAACCGGGATGGAAAACCGGATCTAGCTGTTGGAGAGCCCGGGGGTTTACGAGGAGCCGGTCGAGTCATCGTCTACCTTGGCCGCTAGGCGGCAGAGCGCGCGCCCGGCCTCATGCAACTTTTTGATATTCACCATGTTAGCAGGTGAACGTGCTGCGAGTGGCCCGCCTCGAAAAGGCCCTTATGACCATCCCAGCTCACCGGAAGGACCATATTCGGAGCCAGCTTAGAAAATTTTTTCGGTTGGCGAAATAGCAAGGCCACGCCGGTCCAGAATAGGCCTCGGGCTCAATTAAGTTGAAGCAAAGAGATGAGTTAGGGTCGAGATGGCCTTCCCCCCGCCAATATTAGTCCTTAATTCGCCGAGCGTTAGTTGGGCCGAGTTGAGAAATCACTTGAACTTTTTTCTTGACTTCTGGCGGGACTCGTGGTATAACATGCGCGACCGTCAGCAAGGTGATCTTTGAGACGGCGGGCAGCAAGAGGCGAAACAGATCGAGCGGCTTTTTCCGGAGGTGCAGGGTGACGTTAGCTCGGGCCGGAGAAGAGACCGGGATAAAAGGAGTGGGGCCCAAGAATAGTCTCAGGGCCTTCACGAGCGGCTCGCCTCCGGAGAAGCCTGGCGGAATTGCCGCAGCTCCGTCTGATTCGAATGTGAGGGCGCGAGTTCAAGGGAGCGATCGCATGGATGCGCATTCTGATTGGTTCGAGCGAAAGATGCAGCTGAGGCTCATGATGGACGCTTTCGATGCACATGCGCGTGGGCGAGCGGAAGCGACGGTTCACGCTCAGGTCGAGGCTCGTGCGAATGCGGATGTCCGGCTCATGAAGATGAGGGCGACAGTTCCAGCGAACCGAAGGCAGGCTGAGCTGCGGCATCTCTCTTCTCTCGGATCGTGCTCCACCCTCCTTACCAGGATTGGCCCTGCCATTGCGATGGATCGAGCGGGAGACCAAGTGGTGGGTGCTTTCTTCGCTCCTGATCGGGTGGGCGTTCAAGTAACGACCTCCGGCGAGGATATCTGCGTGAAGTGGCACGTGTGGGAGCGAGCGTTCGTGCGCTGGCGAAAGCGCGAGTGGTTGCAGCATGTCCCCTTCCGAGCAGAAGCGGACGCGGCGGTTCCAAGATGTGCGGGCTCACGTGCTGATAAATGGCAGGGCCATCTTTCCTTCATCCGCCCTTCTCTCCCAGCGAAAATGGATGAAGTCCGAAGGATCCATCGGACGAATTGGGATAAGGCCGGTGAGTTGGACGATCTTCAAGCGGCGGCTTTCTATAGAACGGCAAGCACAACCTTTTCCCTTGCCGGCCTCCCATCGCTTTTGGTCAAGCTCCACCCTAACTGCGAATCGTACGGGCGGGTACCTCCTAACATGCCCCATCCTCCTTTACCTCCCAATCCACCCACCGGGCGTCCAAACGCACCCGCCCGTACTCATCTTCCCTCATAGGAGTTCTCAACGAGCGGGCTCGGACAAGGCCCAGGACTCTTCAGAGTGAAGGATGGCATCGGCGACGCGGATGACGTCGCGCATTTCCCGCACATCGTGAACACGGACAATGTGCGCGCCTCGAAAGATCGCCGCAACGACAGCGGCCGCGGTGCCGAAGGCGCGTTCGCGCGGCGCTCTTCCCGTGAGATGGCCGATGAAAGACTTGCGCGAGGGACCCACAAGCAGCGGACGCCCGAACTGAGCGAAGGTGTCGAGCCGATTCAAGATGAGCAGATTGTCCTCGATGGTTTTGCCGAATCCAAGTCCAGGATCGAGTAGGATCTGTTCGGCGGCCACTCCTCGCGCCTGGGCGCGGGCGAGCGCCCAGGCGAAATAATCCGAGATCTCCCGCAGGATGTCCGAACTCGGGGGCAACTGCTGCATGGTCTCGGGCGTCCCCCGCGAGTGCATGAGGACCAAGGCGGCACCGAATTCAGCGGCTAAATCAGCCAATCGTTCATCGCGGCGAAGACCGCTCACATCATTGATCAGCGCAGCGCCAGCTTCCAAAGCCGCGCGGGCGACCTCGTATTTGGTCGTATCTATGGAGATCGGGATGCGGAGTCGTCCCTGCAGACGTTCGAGAACCGGGAGGACGCGACGATACTCCTCCTCGACGGGGACGGGCTTCGCCCCCGGACGCGTGGACTCTCCACCAATGTCGAGGATGTCAGCACCCTCGGCTTCGATTTCCAGGGCGCGTTCAACCGCTCGCTCCAGCGAGAAGAACTCCCCTCCATCGGAGAACGAATCAGGCGTCACATTGAGGATGCCCATGAGCAGTGTGCGCGTGCCCAGCTCGAGCACGCGGTCCCGTAAGATGAGCCGATACGCCTGACGCTTCGCGGTCGGACGATGATGAACGCCCTGCATTTACCCTCCCGAGGATTCTGGCGAGGCGACTTCGAAGACTCGCGCGATCTCATCCCGCTCGGGGGGAGTTAGCTCGATGAGCGCTCCTTCTACTTCCAGCTTGAGACCATAGGCCTTCTCTCTCACCTCGCCGATCTGAGCCACTGCGATGTGCTCTTGTTGGAGCGTTTCGATGATCTTCGCGCACTCCTGCGGCGGGGCGACGATCAGAAGCGCCCCCGAAGCGATGAGACGAAGCGGATCCAGCCCGAAGCGACGACAGAGAGCTTCGGTCTCCGGCCAGATGCAAATGCGTTCCTTCCAGACGTGCATCCCCACGTCTCCGGCAACGGCCAATTCCCACAGGCCACCAATCAAGCCCCCCTCGGTCGGATCGTGCATGGCGTGCACGCGCGCGACTTCGACGGCGCGTAGCGCTTCGCGCACCACGCTGATGCCCGGGTCGAAGAGGAAGCGCATTGCACGCTCCACAAGAAGCGCCTCGCCGCCCGACGCCAATTCTGCGGCTTTTTCTCGCGCCAAGATCGCTGTCCCTTCGATGGCGATCCCCTTGGTCAAGAGGATATGATCTCCAGGCTCCATCCGCTTTTCGACGAGCCGTTCTCGCGGCACTTCGCCGAGCATGTGGCCGACGATCACCGGACGGTCCAGGCCATAGGTGATCTCCGTGTGTCCCCCGCAGAGCGTGATCCCCAGCTCTTGACATGCGCTCACGATATCCTGGAAGATCTGCTCCACAAACGCCGCGTCGGTCTTCCCTTCCGGCAACAGCAGCGCGGCCAGGAACCATCGCGGGCGCGCTCCCATGACGGCGACGTCGTTGGCATTGATGTGCACAGCGTACCAGCCGATGTGGTCGGTAGCGAACGTGATCGGATCGGTCTTCGCGATGAGATACGTCTGGCCGAAGGCAATGGCCGCGGCGTCTTCGCCGACTCGCGGTCCGATCCTCACGCGCTCGTCTTCAATAGGAACTCGCGCGAGCACTCGTTGAAGAACGCTCGGTGGGAGCTTTCCGACAGCGAAGGCAGGCGACATGCTTCTCCCCACGGCGTCAGAGATCATCGGAGAACGGGCGACACGAGATCGCGTTGCTCGAAGAGCTTTCGCGCAACGTACTGGCTCCGATTCGCGGCATCGTTCCGCAGTCCGTGCTGCAGGAAATACTGCTGCATCTCCTCGACGTTGATCGGAACTTCGATCACGATGATCCCCAGGGCCTCCAGCTTACGTCGGAGCTCGCGATGCGAGCGCATCCAATGGTCGTAGCTCTCGTAGCTGAACCGATCCTCAGCATATTGCTGCTGCTTCTGGAACTCCTCCCGGGTGTAGAACGGCACTCCGATGACCGCCGTCATGAGTGGAACGTGCCTCTCCTGCGCTTTCTGTCGTCGCATCATTGTGCACCTCGGACACCAGCATCTTCAGTGCTGCTTTGATTTTGCCGAGCGGACCGGATTCCGTCAAGCGAGAGAGTTGAATTTTCGCCCCAGCGAGGCCATACTTATGTACCGGACAGTCAGTGGAACGTGGAGGTGAGGCGATGACAGGAAACACCGTTCGGACGATTCTGCTGCTGACGCTGCTTACGGCCTTCTTTCTCCTGGCGGGCGAATTGATCGGAGGCCAGCACGGGTTGATCGTGGCCTTCTTCTTCGCCGCGCTGATGAACTTCGGCGCTTACTACTTCTCGGACAAGATCGCGCTCATGAGCTATGGGGCGCGTCCGGTGAGCGAAGCGGAAGCGCCGGAGTTGTACGAGATCGTCCGCCGACTTTCGGCGCGAGCGGGATTGCCGATGCCGCGGCTCTATATCATCCCCAGCTTCTCGCCGAACGCCTTCGCCACGGGGCGCAATCCGGAGCATGCGGCTGTCGCCGTCACCGAAGGATTGCTCCAGATCTTGAACCGAGAGGAGTTGGAAGGTGTCCTCGCCCACGAGCTGGCTCACGTGAAGAATCGCGACATCCTCATCCAGTCGGTGGCGGCTACGATCGCGGGCGCGATCATGCTGCTCGCGCGATTGGGATTGTTCTTCGGCGGCATGGGGCGCGATGAGCGCGATAATCCGCTGCGGGGCCTGGCGGGCCTGCTCTTCTTCATCCTCGCGCCGCTGGCGGCGCTCTTGATTCAGATGGCTATCTCTCGCGCGCGGGAATTCCAAGCGGATGCCACGGGCGCGGAGATCGCCGGAAATCCCTACGGGTTGGCACGCGCCTTAGAGAAGCTGGAACGCGGAGTCGCGCGCGTCCCAATGCTGGAAGCGAATCCCGCCACGGCACACATGATGATCGTCAATCCCTTGGCTGGGGAGACGCTGATGTCGCTCTTCAGCACGCATCCGCCCATTCGCGAGCGGATTCGCCGCTTGCTGGAGCATGCGGCGCGCATGTAACCGCACTGCAGGGAATTCTCAGGTGACGTCAGGAGGAGCGCGATGAAGCGACCAGAAGAGTTCAAAGAGCCGACGGAGTCTCCCGTGGAGCCGACCGCCGAGGAGTCTACGCCGGACGACGCGCATCCCCGCGTCGTGGATAAGCGGCGCTTCACGCGCTGGCTGGAAGAAGGAGCTCCGGCCGAGGCGCCCCCTGAAGAAGTCCCTCGTTACCCCTCGTATGTGGAGGAGCTGCAGACTCGGCTCCGCCTGAGCGAAGAACGTGCCCAAGCTCTCGAACGGGCATTCCAGGAAGCGCGCGAGCGCATGCGGGAGGAGATCGAAGCCTTCCGCCAGCGACAGACGCGCCTGTTGGAAGAGCGCGTCGAGCAACGCGTCGCTCATATCCTCGGTCCTGTGCTCGATGTCTTCGATGAGTTGAAGCGAGCGGTGCGCGCCGCTCAACAAACGGAGAACGCCCAGGCCCTTTTGGAGGGCATGCGGGCTATTGTCGCGTTGTTCGAACGCCGTCTCCAACAATGTGGGATCACGGTCATCGCGCCTCAGAACCAGCCCTTCGATCCGTCGCTGCACGAGGCCGTTGAGGTCGTGGAGGTCGAGCCCGAGCACGATGGTCTCGTCCTCGACGTCGTAGAGCCCGGATATCGCCTGGGCGAGACGACGCTCATCCGTCCGGCGCGCGTGCGCGTCGGACGCGCGCGCAAGGAGGTCGCCGTCGAAGCGACGGCGGCCAATGAAGGGCCTCGCCTTGAGTCGGGATGAAGCGGCTGTGTATAATTCGCACTTGCGATGGCTATGATTGACCTGGGACCATTCCAAGACAAGTTCTCCGAGAGCGGACGCCGCGTCATGGGGCGAGCCATCGAGGAATCTCGCCACCGGGATCACAATATCGTCGCGCCCGAGCACCTCTTGGCAGCTCTCATCGAGGTCGAGCGTTCACTCTTCAACGAGGTCATGCAAAGCCTCAACATTGATCCGCAGGCCGTCATCCGCGCCTTGAACGAGCAATTGTCGGTCGCGCGTCAGTTCACCGGGCGCGGCGTACGCCTGGATCCTTCCTGTCGCACGATCTTGAAGTTGGCGTTGGATCGCGCTCGCTCCATGGGGCGCAATGAGATTGACTCCTCGGATCTCTTCGTCGCTCTCTTCCAAGATCGCGATAGCGTGCCCGTGGAGCTGATGCGGCGGCTCGGCGCAGACCCGGACGTCGTCTTGCAAAAGATCATCACGCGCGTGCGCTCGCGCGAGGAGCGGGAAGAACGCTTCCGTCGTCGCTACGAATTGCCTCCCTATCTGAAGCATTTCGGCGTCAGCTTCAATAAGCTCGCTCGCGAGGATAAGCTGCCACCGCTCATCGGTCGAGAGAAGGAGCTGCGGCAGGTGATGGAGATCCTCTGCCACCGCGAGCGCGCTAATTCCGTCATGCTCGTCGGAGATCCGGGCGTTGGGAAGACGGCTATTGTCGAAGGGCTCGCGCAGCTCATCGAATTCCACCCCGAACGCGTCCCCCCGCGTTTGCGGAATGCCCACATCGTGGGCTTGCAGATGTCGGGCGTCGTCGCCGGGACGATGCTGCGGGGAATGTTCGAGGAACGTTTGCACGGCATCATCAACGAGGTCAAAGAGCGCGAGAACATCATCCTCTTTATTGACGAAGCGCACACGATCATTGGCGCGGGTGCGGCGCTGGGCGTCTCCAATGACGCCGCCAATATCTTCAAAGGTGCTCTCGCTCGAGGCGAGATCCGCATCATCGGGGCGACGACGATGACCGAATACAAGGAGTACATCGCCGAGGATGAAGCCCTCGCCCGCCGCTTCCGCGTTGTCAAAGTCGAGGAACCGACGCTCGAAGAGACGCGCCAGATCCTGAAAGGGATCAAGCCCCGATTGGAACGCAACTACTCGGTGACGATCTCCGAGGAAGCCATTGAGACGGCCCTGGAGATGGCGCCGCGATACCTGCGCGGGCTCCACTTGCCGGATAAGGTCATCGGCTGGTTGGACACGGCGGCCGTCAAGGTCGAGATCGAGCAGCCGGAGGAGCGGATCGTTCGTCCTGAGCACGTCATCGAGGTCATCTCCCAAGATTCCCGCATCCCCAAGGACATGATCTTCCGCGACACGACCGAGCGTTTCAAGGAGATGGAGGAGGCCCTCAGCCGTCGCGTCGTCGGCCAGAAAGAAGCCATTCGCGCCGTCGCCCGTCGCCTTCGACTGAATAAGGGCCCGCTCAAGGAGAACTTCTATCGTCCCGATGGCGTCTTGCTCTTCCTCGGTCCGACGGGCGTCGGGAAGACGGAACTGGCGAAGGCCGTCGCCGAATTCATGTTCGGCGACGAGAACAAGATGATCCGCATTGATTGCTCGGAATATCAGGACGGCACCATCGGTATCGAGAAGCTCATCGGCATGCCGCGCGGCATCGTCGGGAGCGAGCGCGGCGGCATCCTCACCGAAGCGCTGCGCGACAACCCCTTCACGGTCCTCCTCATTGACGAAGTCGAGAAAGCGTCCATCTATCTCATGCAGCTCTTCCTCCAAGCTTTCGACGAGGGCTGGATCACCGACGGGCGCGGGAAGAAGGTCTATCTCTCGGACGCCATCGTCATCATGACCTCGAACCTGGGGAGCGATCGGTACAAGAAGTACTTGAATCCGCTGGGCTTCGCTCCGCAGAACAAGGACACATTGGAGCAGATCAAGCGAGAAATCATCAAGGCGGCGGAAGATCACTTCTCCCCCGAGTTCCGCAATCGCATTGACGAGATCATCGTCTTCTCCCCGCTCACGCGCGAGGAGGTGCGCGAGATCGCGCGCCTGTATCTGGAGAAGACGCGCGCGCAGATGGCCAAGTACAACAAGAGCCTGACCGTGACCGAAGCCGCCTTGGATCGGCTCGTCGAGATGGGGTACAGCCTTCAGTTCGGGGCTCGCTTCCTCAAGCGCACGATTGATGAACACGTGAAGCTCCCGATCACGCAGATGTGGAAGGAGGCCGATCACTTCCTCGTGGACGTGAAGGAGAACGAGATCCAGGTGCATCCCTTGGAAGCCGTCGTCGTGTGACGGACGATCCATGTCGAGCGGGCCTTTTCGGACGCTGATTCGTTGTAAATTGAGCCTCGTGCTTCTTCTCGGGCTTCTGTCCCCCGCCCCGACTCAAGAAGATCGCGCGCGCGCGCTCTTTGAGGCGGCCACGCGCGCGCTCGGCGGCGAGAAGTATCTCGCGCTCAAATCCATCATGGGACGCGGACTCTATTCGCAATTCAACGAGCGAGAGCAATTGCAAGCCCTTCTCCCCTTCACCGTCTACATCGTCTACCCCGATCGGGAGCGCGTCGAATTCGGACGCGGCAAGGATCGGTTCATTCAGGTCAACGTCGGCGCCCGCGGTTGGATCTACGATGGCCCCTCGCGCAACCTCCGCGACCAAAAAGAAGAGGAGATCGCCCGCTTCCGCACGGCGCAACGGCGGAGCTTGGAGACGGTCATGCGCGACCTCTGGCGGCGATCCGATGTGAAGTTGCGCTATTTGGGCGAACGCGAACTCTGGTTTCGGCAACGCGGCGTCGGCGTGGAGCTGATCGTTCCCCTTGAGGGCGAGGAGGTGGACCGCATCCAGGTCTATTTCGACCCTCAGACGTATCTGCCGGTGAAGCTCGCCTACGAGGACGAGGAGGAGCGTTTCCACCTCTATCAGGACTTCGACGGGATCAAGCTCCCCTTGCGAATTGACCGCTACAAGGGCAATGTCCAGGTCTCCCGCGCGAGCTTCGAAGATGTGCAGGTGAACATTTCCATTGATCCCAAGCTCTTCGAGAAGCCGCCGAGCCCAGACAAGGTTCGGTGATCCGCCCGGACCTGCTTAAAAGTGATCAGTCCCCCAGAATAAGTCCCCCCAAGCGGTGAGCCGCTCCACATCGAACGTGGGATCGAGAGAAGCCATCATCGTCAGCTCCCGCACTCGCGGACGCGGGCGAATGTGTTCGCTCACGAGAAAGCGCGACCACGCCAGCGGCGGCCACCATCCGATGAGTTGCGCGGCGCCGAGCGCTTCTCCATCTCGTCGGATCGCCGCCAGAAGAGCCTCAGCGGTCTCTTGAGCCTCATCGGCGACGATCAGCTCTTTGAGGACGAGCGTGGGCGGCTCCACGACCGTCAGTGCGTATCCCACACTCTCTCCCTCGCGTCGCGCGATCCAGTGTCGCGGCGACTTCATGCCCGCAGGCAAGTGCCTCATGCGCTCCTGTTCCTTCTGCCGCCAATGCGCCCAATAGGTCGGGGATCGAGACAGGACGAACGGATCCGAAGCCGTCGCTCGCTCATAGAGGCGTTCGACGTCTGACCAATCCGCGTCCTGAATCCGCTCGACCTCAAGAAGGGAACCTTCGCGCACCGGAATGGCGGCCAGCGGCACAACGAATTCGTGCGAGGGAAGTGGGCGAAACCCGAGCCGTTGATAGTACGCCGTCCCAATGTCCGAGAAGAGGAGCGCACCATGAACCCCTTCCGCCCGCAAGCGTTCCAGGACGGCGGCGAGCATCGCGCGCGCATGGCCGTGGCCGCGATGCGCTCGAGGGGTGTATACGGCGCCGATCCCGCCAAGGATCACATGCCGTGAACCGCACCGCGCATGCAATCGGTAGAGTTTCAGGCTGCTCAGGACAAGCGCCCCTTCCTTCCACACGAGGTATCGGAAGTTCTCCCGCCCCCACGGACTCTCCATCTGCGCCCATACGAAGGCGAGGTAGTCGTCGAACTGCATCCCTTCCCCCCAGAGGACATGCGTCTCCGCGAGGATCGCGCGCATCTCATCCGACGACGCTAGGCTCAAGACAGGCATCCTCCACTCCCTTCGCTTTCTCGTCGAGCGCTCAAGGGCACGCCACAGCGTGTGACCGAAACAGCCTTTAGGTGTATAATGGCGGCCTTCCTCTGTCAATCGAGGGACGTATGTCACGAGCATGGGACGAACGTCTGCTGCGCGATGAGGAACTCGCGCTCCCGGCTGCGGACACGACTTGGCGCGCCCGCGTGGATGCGCTCTTCCGGGAACAGAGCGCGCGCTGGCCAGCCCTCGCTCGAGGTCGGGAAGCGCTTGCTCAAGTGCTCGTCAGGGAGGTTCCGTTGGGACCGGTCACGATCCTCCTACAACATAATCCACTTCGGCTGACGAGCACGACAGCCGCCGTGGATGATGAAGCTGTGCGCCGGCGCCCGTGCTTCCTTTGTCCCGAACACCTCCCAGACGAAGAGCGCGGGCTCGCCTATGGACGCGAGTACGTGATCCTTTGCAACCCTTATCCCATTCTCGATAAGCACGTGACGATCGTTCACCGCGAGCACATCCCTCAAGCCCTTGCCGGGAGATTCGACGTCCTGCTCGATATGGCGGCCGCGCTCTCGCCGGATTTCTTCCTCCTCTACAATGGGCCGAAGTGCGGCGCATCAGCTCCGGATCACTTGCATTTTCAGGCTGCCGTGCGCGCCCCTTTGCCCATTGGACGGAATTTCGCCGATCAGCAGCTCGTGATGAGTGCGCCGGGGATCACGATCTCCCGCACCGTCTCCTACCCGGTGCCAACTTTGATCTACCGAGCGACAGATCGCCAGCAATTGTGCCTCTGGATTGCCGAGACGCTCTCCGCACTCGCGGATATAACTGGCTCCTCTGAGGAACCCATGCTCAACCTCATCGTCTTTGCGGAGATGGCGCCGGGAGATTGGCATGTCACCTCGACAGAATGGACGGTGTTGGTCTTTCCCCGCGCCCGCCATCGTCCGAGCTGTTTTTTCGCTGAGGAGCCAAAGCGCTTGGTGATCAGCCCGGCGGCTATTGATCTGGCGGGATTCGTGATCGTTCCCATTCGGGAACACTTCGAGAGAGTCACGGCCCAGGATCTGGAGCGCATCTTCTCCGAAGTCGCCCTCTCGACGGAGCACTTCGATGAATTGGTCGCTCGCCTGCGCGCGCGTCGAAATTTTACACAGATTTAACCTGTCGCTTACACGCCTTTTACCTCCCCCTCCTACACTGGAGGGGCATATGGGCATCGCCGAACCCAGGGGGGAATGTGGACAAGCGCCGCCGGATCGAGTAAAGTCCATAGCTAAGCGAGACCACCAGGAGAGCACAGTGCGATGAGCGATCATGGGGCGCAGTGGACGCTCGTTCGGAGAGGGTTCCAGATGTGGATCCTTCTCCTGCTTTTCACCCCCCTGCTTCTAGCAAATCCGCCACAGTCGGAGTCTTCGACGGAGTTGGAGGCGCTGCGAAAGCGGGTGCGAGAACAAGAGCAGACAATCGAACATCTGAAGCAACAGCTAGCCGAACAGCGCCGGCTCCTCGAAGAGCTTCGCCAAGAGGTGCGGGCGCTGGCGCGCCGAGCTGGCGACGCGCCCGAAGTGGCGAATCGCGCTTCGGAAAGCGGGACCGTATCGGGAGAGCGCCTCTCTTCGACGACCGCGCAATTCCTTTGGTCGAACGGACGTCCAATATTCCGAAGCTCGGACGGAGATTTCGAACTGGCTCTCTCCGGAGAAGGGCAGTTTGACTTTCGCGCCTATCGGCAAGAGCCGTTCGCACCATCGAATACATTCCTCGTGCGCCGATTTCGGCTGGCCGCTTCTGGGCGAGTGCTCTCTCGCTACGAGTATCGGATTCAAGCGGATTTCGCGGAGCGCGGCACTGGACTGCTCCGAGATGGATGGTTGCGAGTACACGTGCGCCCGGGATTGAACCTGCAAGTTGGCCACTTCAAGGAGCCTTTCTCGCAAGAAGAACTGCGCAGCGCCATGCACATAGATTTCGTGGAGCGGGCGATGGCGACGCGGATCGCGCCGAGCCGAAGCCCTGGTCTGCAGCTGGCGGGAGAGATCGCCGGAGGGAAGATCGCCTATCAAATCGGCGCTTTCAATGGGAAGGGGAACCTCGCGTTGAATACGACGCGCACGCCGGAAGGTGTCGTGCGCGTGCACATCTCACCGTGGCCGGAGCGAAACGGCCATAATGGACGTCACTTGAGCTTTGGGGGAGCCATAGCGCTCGGTCGGCAGCGAGGGGGGATGAGCCTGAGTGGACAGACGGAGAGTCAGAGCGCCACGTTCTTCGCTCCGCGCCCGGTGAATGGACAACTGCTGCGCGCCAATGGGGAATTGACCTATCTGGCTGGTCCCTTCGCTCTGCGTGCCGAGTACAACCAAATGGCTCAAGACCGATATCAGTTGGGGCCGAACAAAACGACGCTGCCAGCCGTAGTCGCGAAAGGCTACGCCGCGCAAGCCACCTATGTGCTCACGGGGGAGAAGAAGCCGGAGAATGGTCCGGTCATCCCTCGCCGCGCCTTCCTCTCCTTTAGACCGGGAGAACGCGGGTGGGGCGCGTGGGAGGCGAAGATCCGATACTCGGTGTTGCAGCTCTCGGACGGGATGGAGTCGGCGCGGGCTGAGACGATCACATGGGGGCTGAATTGGTATCTGACGCCGTTCGTCAAGTATATGCTCGATCTCTCCATGGAGCGTTTCCCAGCGCCGCCGTGGGGCCGCGCGGAGCGCTCCGTCTCCGTGCTCACGCGGCTGCAATTCGCTTTCTGAAGGAGGGAGTATGAGAGACGTTCGTGGAACGAACCGATGGCTTTCCATTGGGTGCGGTGTCCTCATTCTCTGGAGCCTCGCTTGCTCTTCGCGCGCGCCGTCGGACCGCGCGCGCGCGGTCACCGTCAAAGGCTCGGATACGATGGTCATCCTGGGCCAGCGATTCGCTGAGATCTACATGCAGAAGCATCCGGGCACGGTGATTCAGGTCACGGGCGGGGGATCAGGGACTGGGATCGCGGCGTTGATCAACGGGACGACGGACATCGCGCAAAGTTCGCGTCCGATCAAGCCTGCCGAGGCCGAACAAGTGAAGGCCAAATTCGGCGTGGAGGTGATCGAGACGCCGGTCGCTCTCGATGGCTTGGCCGTGTACGTCCATCAGTCGAACCCCGTGAGCGAGCTGTCGTTGGCACAACTCAAAGCCATCTACACGGGACGAATCACGAGATGGAAGGATGTCGGTGGACCGGATCTCCCCATCGTCCTCTACAGCCGAGAGAATAATTCGGGCACTTACGTCTACTTCAAGGAGCACGTGCTGGAAAACGCCGATTTTGCTCCGGAGACGCAGACGCTTCCGGGGACGGCGGCGGTCATCAACGCCGTGGCGAAGGATCCGAAGGCCATCGGCTACGGCGGGATCGCCTACGGAGCGGGAATCAAGGCGCTCAAGATCAAGAAGGACGCGACGGCTCCGGCGATCGCTCCGACTCTGGAGAATGTCATTTCGGGTCAGTATCCGATCAGTCGGCAGTTATACTTCTACACGGTGGGGAAGCCGAGCAATCCGGTGGCGCGCGACTTCATCCGATGGATTCTCTCGCCCGAAGGACAGGCGGTGGTGAAGGACGTCGGGTATTATCCGCTGCCGGAGGAGAAGCGCCGAGAAGTCGCCCAACAATGGGAACGCGATTCGTGAGATGAGGCGCGAGATGAAGATCGGAGATGATCGGAGACGTTTGTGGGCCGACCGATGGGCGCGCCGTGTGATCCTTTTGCTCTCGCTCACGGCTATTGCGACGATCGTTCTCATCTTCATCTTCATCTTTCGAGAAGCGCTGCCGATCCTCACCGATCCGGAGATCCAGCGGGAAGCGAGCCTTCGTCACTTCTTCCGTCCGACGGAGGGGCCGGATCTGGCGAGCCGATACATGTGGCAACCCATCGCGTTGGTGCCCAAATATAGCCTCATTCCCCTCATCCTGGGGACGCTGAAGACGACACTGGTGGCTCTGCTGATTGCGGCGCCGTTGGCCATCGCCGCGGCGCTTTACACGTCCGAATTCGCGCCCGCGCGGGTTCGAGAAACAATCAAGCCAGCCATCGAGCTTTTAGCCGGCATCCCTTCGGTGGTCCTCGGGTTCTTCGCGTTGATCGTCCTCGCGACATGGATACAGCAACTGTTCGGACTCGAGACGCGATTGAACGCGATCACGGCGGGGACAGCGCTCGCCTTGGCGTTGATCCCGATCATTTACACGGTGAGCGAGGACGCGTTGAACGCCGTTCCGCAAAGTCTGCGTGAGGCGAGTTTGGCGCTGGGTGCCACGCGTTGGCAAACGGCGACGCGCGTCGTCCTGCCAGCCGCCTTGCCCGGCATCTTCGCCAGCCTCATCTTGGGCTTCGGGCGCGCCGTCGGGGAGACGATGATCGTGTTGATGGCCTCGGGGAATGCCGCGATCACGTCCTGGCAGTTCACGGATTCGGTGCGCACGCTGGCGGCGACGATCGCCGCCGAACTGGGGGAGGTCGTCTTCGGGAGCCCGCATTATCACGTCCTCTTCTTCATCGGGGCATTGCTCTTTGTCGTCACGTTCATCGTGAATTCGGTGGGGATGTACATCATCCACCGCGTCCAACACCGATTGCGAGGAGGGCTATGAGCGCCGGGCCTCGTTTGGAGGAGCGGACGACCTCGCTGATCATCTCGCGACGGGCATTGTTTTGGGAGCGCTTCCGCGAACAGATTCCCATCGGATTGCTCGCCGTGGCGAGCGCGATCATCGTAGCGATGCTCGGGATCATCTTGGGGAACATCGTCTGGAACGGAGCCGGACAGATCACATGGGACTTTCTGACGACTGCGCCGCGCGCGGGCATGACTGAAGGGGGAATTTTCCCGGCGATCTTCGGGACGGTAGCGCTCGTCATCCTGATGACCATCGCCGCCGTTCCGATCGGCGTAGCGACAGCGGTGTACTTACGCGAATTCATCCCCGGATCGAATCTCTCCTACGCGTGGGCCCGCGCTCGCGCAGCGTCGTCCTGGCGCGCGCGCCTTCTGGAGGGGATGCACGTTCTTGAGATCCTCCTCGCACGAGCGACGCGCGCTGCCGTCAACAACTTGGCTGGCGTTCCCTCCATCGTCTTCGGCCTTTTCGGACTCGGGTTCTTCGTGCAATTCGTAGGTGGAAGCATTGACCGACTGTTCTACGGAGGAGAATTGACCTATGGGCAACCGGCCATCCTCTGGGCGGCGCTGACGCTGGCATTGCTCACGTTGCCCGTGGTGATCGTCTCCACCGATGAGGCGCTGCGCGCCGTGCCGCGCGAATTGCGCGAGGCGAGTTTAGCGCTAGGCGCCACGCGCTGGCAGACGATTTGGCGCGTCGTCTTGCCGGAGGCACTGCCCGGGATCCTCACCGGCGCCATTCTCGCTGTCAGCCGTGGGGCTGGAGAGGTCGCCCCAGTTCTCTTCACAGGCGCCGCGTACTTCCTTCCTTATCTGCCGAGTCGGCTGAACGATCAGTTCATGGAGCTCGGCTATCACGTTTTCATCCTTTCGACGCAATCTCCGGACGTGGAGAAGACCAAGCCTTTGCTCTATGGGACGGTCCTCGTCCTGCTCCTGCTCACGTTCGCCCTCAACGTCATCGCCGTGCTCATTCGCGCCCGCGTTCGACGGCGATTGCGGGCTCGCGCCTGAGGAGCGAAGGCTGAGGTCTCGTCAGGCAGGAGGAGAATGGTGCGGCCAAGAGTCGAGCTGCTCAAAGAGAACGCTTCGAGATCGGGGGCCGCTGAGATGCACGCGGCCGAGCAGCAAACGATGCCGGTGAAAGTCCAGGTCGAGCGGTTCAGCTTCTACTATGGGGACGCCCGGGTCTTGCACGACATCACGTTGGGGTTCCCGCGGAACAAGGTGACAGCCCTCATCGGCCCCTCAGGATGCGGGAAGACGACGTTGTTGCGCGCCATCAATCGCATGAACGATCTCATTCCAGACACGCGCGCGGAAGGACGCATCCTCTTGGACGGAGAGAACATCTACGATCCGCAGGTAGATGTCGTGCGCTTGCGGCGACGCGTGGGCATGGTCTTTCAGCGTTCGAATCCCTTCCCGAAGACGATCTTTGAGAACGTCGCCTATGGCTTGCGAGTGAACGGGCTGGTGCGCAATCAGCGAGAGCTGCATGAGCGCGTCGAGGAGAGCTTGCGTCAAGCCGCCCTCTGGGATGAGGTCAAGGATCGGTTACACGAATCGGCGCTCACGCTCTCCGGAGGACAACAGCAACGGCTCTGCATTGCCCGAGCGCTGGCCGTGCGACCGGAGGTCTTGCTCCTGGATGAACCGGCCTCGGCCCTAGATCCGATCGCCACCGAGAAGATCGAGGAGTTGATCGCGGAGTTGAAGCGCTACTACACGATCATCATCGTCACGCACAATATGCAACAGGCCGCTCGCGTCTCCGATTACACGGCTTTCCTTTGGTTGGGCCGTCTTGTAGAATTCAATCAAACGGAGAAATTGTTCACGGTGCCGCGTGAGAAGTTGACCGAAGATTATCTCACGGGGCGCTTCGGATGAAGGGGAAGGAAGGAGAGGGCAGCATGGCCGATCATCTCAGGCCGATCGACCACGATTTGAATCGGCTGCGCGACAAGCTTCTGATGCTCGGCGGGCGGGCTGAGATGGCCATCGCTCGGGCGATCCGCGCCCTGATCGAGCGCGATTCGGAGCTGGCCGAACAGGTCATCCGGGAGGACGATAAGATCGACCAACTGGAGAACGAAGTGGATGAGTTGTGCATTGACATCCTCGTGCTCCGACAGCCGACGGCCTCGGATCTGCGCTTCGTCATCGCCGCGGTGAAGACGGCGCCGGCGATCGAGCGGATCGCCGATCACGCGGTGAATATCGCCCGTCATGTCCTCCGGCTGAATCGAGAGCCGCAGCTGAAGATCTATTTTGACATCCCGGAGATGGCCCACATCGTCCAGCAGATGTTGCTCGATGGCCTGGACGCATTCACGAGCGGAGACGCCGAGAAAGCGCTGGAGACGATCCGACACGATGACCAGGCCGACGCGCTCTACAAGCGCATCTACGATGAGTTGATCGAGCTCATGACCGAAGATCCGACGACCGTCCGACGGGGAGCGGAGCTGCTCTTCATCATCAAGCATCTGGAGCGCATCGCCGACTACGTGACGAACATCTGCGAGCAAATCGTCTACATGGCACGTGGCGAAGTCATCAAGCACCATCGCGGATGGCCAGAGCCATGAAGCCGACGATCTTGATCATCGAGGACGACGCCGAACTGGCTCATCTGCTCAAGCAACATTTGGAACGCGGAGGGCGATATGAGGTGGAGATCGCCCTGACGGGCGAGGAAGGCTTGCGGGCCCTCGCTCGACGGCGCCCAAACGCGCTCATTCTCGACGTGAACCTCCCGGAGATGAATGGATTCGAACTGTGCCGCCGCCTGCGCTCAGAGAGCGCGACGCGCCGGTTGCCGATCCTCTTGCTCACAGCGCGGACGAGCGAATCAGATAAGGTCCTCGGGTTGAACCTCGGAGCGGACGACTACGTGACCAAGCCCTTCAGCCTGCGCGAGCTGGAGGCGCGACTGCAAGCCCTGCTGCGCCGGACTCAGGAGGAGGAAGAGCCGGCGTTCGTTTATGATGATGGGACGCTCTATCTGGATCCGGCGCATTTCATCGTGAAGGTCGAGGGGCGCGAGATCCGGTTGACCCGAAAAGAGTTCGCGTTACTCGCCCTTTTGGCGCGCAATCCCGGTCGCACGCTCACGCGCGAATATCTGCTGGATCGCATCTGGGGTCTCGCCTACTATGGCGATACGCGCACGCTCGATGTGCACGTGCGCAATCTGCGGAAGAAGCTCGGCGTTGAAGGGTACATCGAGACGGTCGTCGGCATCGGCTATCGCTTCCGCCCCCGATCACAAGGACCTTTCGATACTTCGCTGTGAGCCTTGCCGAAGAAAGCGCTGATCGTGAGCTTTTTCACGAGTTGGTCCATGCCGCCCATCCCGTGTGGCGGACCATTCTGGCTGCCATGCGGGAAGGGGTGCTTGTCGTGGACCGGGAGATGACCGTCCTCGTTCAAAATCCGGCAGCGGCTGAGATCTTCCCCCCACCGCCGCTCTCCTCTCGTCCCATTCGATTGATTGATCTCACCCGCGATCCCACGCTGCACGAGGGCTTCCAACAAGCGCTCGAGCATGGCGCCTCCGTCGAGTTGCGCTTCGAGCTGCGCCGCGGCGAACCGCGTACATTTCAGGCCAGGATTGCCCCGCTCCGCATCGTTTCCAACATGCCGCAAGCTGCCTTGGGCGTCTTCGTAGAGATCACCGCTTTAGAGCGATTGGAACGTATACGGCGCGACTTCTTCGCTAACCTCTCACACGAGCTGCGTACGCCGCTGGCGGCCATTCTCGCTTACGTTGAGACGTTACAGGAGACCGGACTGGATGATCCCGAGCACGTGCGCCGTTGCCTAGATGGTCTCTTTCGTCAGGCGCAACGGCTCCATGCCCTGGTGCGGGATATCACTGACTTGGCAGAGATCGAGTCAGGCGCGATCACGCTTTCGCTAGAGGCGATTCCATTGCATGCCTCCGTTGAGGAAGTCCTGGAGTTGACTCGGCTGCAAGCGCAAGAGCGCGGCATTACGATCGTGAACGAAGTCCCCGAACAGATTCACGTGCTGGCCGATCCCTTCCGCTTGACCCAGATCCTGCAGAACCTTTTGGATAATGCCGTGAAGTTCAACCGCCCCGGCGGTCATGTTTGGGTTCGCGCACGCCGCCTGGGGGAGCATATAGAGATCTCGATCGCCGACACAGGGATCGGCATCCCTCCAGCCGATCAACCTCGGATCTTCGAGCGCTTCTATCGGAGTGAGAAGTCCCGATCCCGGGAGACCGGAGGAAGCGGCCTTGGCCTGGCCATTGTGAAGCATCTCGTCCAACTCCATGGAGGGGAAATTCGCGTCAGGAGCGAACCGGGAGTCGGTTCGGAATTCATCCTCAGCTTGAGGGCAGCTCCTGAGCCAAAAGCTGCGCAGGCAGAGGCCTCAACCGATGCGGCAATGAGTGGATAAATCTCGGGCGCGGCCCCGAGGGGGGCCACTCTCGGAACCGCGCCTCCTTCAGTAGAGGAAGAAGAAAAAGCTGGCGGGAAGACCAAAGAGGAAATCGAGGACACCAAATAGTCCCCATCCGAACCAAGACCAAGAGGGCCACCATATCAGATCACTCCATCCGCCCCCGCCCCAATAGGGATTCGATTCGGCCTCCCATCCCTCATCATAGAACTGGGCGCCAAAGCCGAAGCCCGTTGGGGTGAATACTCCCCCACCGGGGACGAAAGGTCGGCCTCCAGCCGTCACTCCCCCAACCGGCAAGTCTTCTCCAGGAAGATACGGTCTTCCACCAGCCGTGACCCCTGCATCCGCAGGCACGGTGAGAGTTCCAAGCAAGAACACGAGGAACGCGATCCCGAGAAGCTTCCTCATACCTGAGCCCTCCTTTCAAATCCCATACTTCTTCCGCAGCATCGTGATATAGGCTTTCGTGACGCCGAGCAGCTCGGCGGCTTTCGTCTGGTTCTCACCAGCATGCCGCAACGCTTCCGCCAAGAGGAACTTCCCCAGCATCTCGTGGGCCTCTCGCCATGTGGGTAAGAAGCTGCTTCGGATCATGAAGATCCCTTCCTCGGCCTTGATCCGCTGCTGTTGCACTAACTGTTCGATTCGCTCGATCTGCGCGAACAGATAGGCATCGCGATATCCGTTGATCAACGTCTTCGTCCGCCTGAGATGTTCAAGCGCCTGCATCCCGTTGCCTCGATGCACCCATAGCTCCGCCAGATACGCATGGCTCTCGGCCTGAAGCGACTTATTCTTCAATTGCAGAGCTAGGTCCAAGGCTTCTTCCAGAAGCTGCTGGCTCTCCTCCCATCGCCCCTGCGCCATAAGCACACGCCCCAGAGTGATTGCGGCGACTGCCTTCTCGTGCGGATTCTTCCCCAACTCCGCCAACTCGATGGCTTGCCGAAGGATGGCCTCCGCCTCGGATAACTGCCCCTGCTCGAAGCGCAGCCGTCCGAAAAGCTCCAGCGTCGCCGACTCTCCAGCAATATCTTTCGACCGGCGGCGCAGCTCCAGACTCTCCTCCAGCAACCGCGCCGCGCGCTCGAACTGCCCCATACGGAGGCACGCGTAGGCCAGGTTATTCGTCGCATGCGCCAAGTCGTCGAAGAACGCGCTCTCGGCCAAGCATTCGTACGCCGCTTGAATGATTCGCGCTGCCTCCTCGTACATTCCTTTTCCGATCAGCAGCGTCCCGTAGAAGTTCAAGGCATTGCCATAATACCGACCTCGCTCCACCTCAAGAGCACGAATGGCCGCCAGTAACTCCTCCTCCGCCCGAACCAGATCCCCCAGAAAATAATGAACGACGCCCAGGTTGAAAGTGATGAGCCCGATTAGGAACGTCGTCGGCCGATCCGCAACGGCCTCCGTCTCCTCCAGGGCACGCAGCATCTCCTGCCGCGCTTGCTCGTAATCGCCCTGACGCCGATACACCCGCCCCAACACATAGAGTGCGCGTGCCAGTCCGAAATGATCGCGATTGAGACTGTAGATCCCGAAGACGACTTGCGCCTGCCGCTTGGCCTCTTCGTACTCGCCCCGCCAATAGTGCCACTCCGCTTTCGCTAGACCGAATTCGGCTGCCTCCTTCAGACTCGCTTCCGTAAGCCGCTTCTCGAACGCTTCGAAAAGCTTCCCCGCCTCCTCTAACTCCCCTTTGTAGATCAAAACCTGCGCCTTTGCAGCCGCTGACCGCAAGTCAGCCGGCGAGACCTCCTCGGCTATCCGCTCCGCTTCCCGGAATCGCCCGGAGAAGATGGCCTGCTCTAACAGCGTGATCTCTCGAACCTTCGTCGCCCTCATGACTCCCCTCGACGATCGTTCACGATCATTGACCTCAACGATCGCAAGGAGAATTATAGACGAATCCCGCTCGATGTCAAGGATTTTTTCGGCCTTGACAAGCCAGAGATTCGGAGTATGATAAGGGGCTCTTACGGAGGGCGCGGTGAGGAAACGGTCTCAGCGAGTAATTCTCGAAGTTTTTCTTTAGCCGATGGCTGAAAACGTGTGCAACCGGCCATGAGTACGGTCTCGATCAAAGATATCGCGCGCGTAGCGAAGGTCTCTCACTCAACGGTCTCGCGGGCCCTGCACAATAGCCCACTCGTCAACCGCGAGACGGCCGAACGCATTCGCCGAATTGCCGAGGAGATGGGCTATCGGCCGAGCGCCGTCGCTCGCAGCCTGGTCACTAAGAAGACCAGGACCATTGGGGTTGTGGTCACGACGATCGCTGATCCGTTCATCGCCGAGGTCGTCAGCGGCATTGAGGAGGTCGCCAATGATCATGGCTATTCGGTCTTCTTGGCGAATTCCAATGCCGATCCGGATCGCGAGATCAAGGTCGTTCATTCGTTTCACGAACGACGTGTGGATGGGATTTTGGTCACGGCTTCGCGCGTCGGGGCACTCTATATAGACCATTTGAGCGAGATGAAGGTCCCGATCGTGCTCATCAATAATCAACACCCTGGCGAATTCGTTCATTCGGTCATGATTGATAACGTCACGGCCAGTCGAGTGGCCACCGAGCATCTCATTCAGCTTGGCCACCGACGCATCGCGTACATCGGCGATCAATTCGGGTATCAATCCGACACTGAACGGTTCGCCGGATACCGTCAGGCGCTCGAGCGCGCGGGGCTCACGTTTCAACCGGAACTGGTTGTTCACGGTGACGGGAAGCCAGAAGGGGGGATGCGGGCGATGGAGCAATTGCTGGCACTCGCTCCGATGCCGACGGCCGTCTTCTGCTACAACGACATGACGGCTCTTGGCGCGTTGCGCGTCGCGCGCATGAGAGGACTTCGCGTTCCAGAGGACATCTCGTTCGTCGGATTCGACGATCTCTTCATCGCTTCATACACGGAGCCCCCGTTGACGACAATCCGCCAACCGAAACGACAGATGGGACGGCGAGCGATGTCACTACTGCTGCAACTCCTCAAGGGAGAGAACTCCCAGCAGACGATTTGGGTGCAAGGCGAGTTGATCATTCGAAATTCGACGGCCCCGCCACGAAAGGAGGAGGAGCATGTCCACCCTCGCTCATGATTTGCTCATCCGGCCGCGTCCTCTGGAGGGAAAGACGGGAGAACGCATCTCCATCACTCCGGAAGCCGTAGGATTCGAGTACCTGAGCTTCTCCGTGCGCGCATTCACTGCTGGAGAGACGGTCTCTGGGCAGACAGGGCGCGATGAATTGGGGATCGTGATCCTGGGCGGGCGCTTCACGGTTCACTCTTCGGTGGGTTCGTGGTCGCACATTGGCGCGCGTGCACACGTTTTCGATGGGCTCCCGACGGCCCTATATCTCCCCATCGGCACCTCCTACACGGTCATGGCCGAGACCGATGGCGAGTTGGCCTTTTGTCGAGCCCGCGCTGAAAAGGCCTTTCCAGCTCGACTGATCTCTCCCGAAGATGTCCAGATCGAAATTCGGGGTGGTGGAAACGCGACTCGACAGATCAATCACATCCTCACACCTGACTTTCCCGCCGATCGGCTGATGATCGTCGAGGTCTACACGCCCAGCGGGAACTGGTCGAGCTATCCTCCGCACAAGCACGATGTCCACAACCCGCCGGAGGAAGTCGACCTGGAGGAGATTTACTACTACAAGGTGGACCGTCCGGAGGGGTATGCCATCCAACGCATTTACACGGCGGACGGACGACGGGACGTGACGCTCACGGTCCGGGATGGCGACCTGGTGTTGATTCCGGAAGGGTATCATCCGGTCGTAGCCGCGCATGGGTACAACGTCTATTACTTGAACGCGCTGGCCGGAAGCGCGCGTTCGATGGCGGCCTCCGATGATCCAACCCATGCGTGGGTGCGCACGACATGGACGGAGAAAGATCCGCGCGTCCCGCTCGTGCGGTGAAAGACGAAGAGGAATGCGATGACGGAGCGTCGGTACGATCTTCTCGCCATGGGGCGCAGCTCGATTGATCTCTATGCCGCCGACATCGGCGCGCCGTTCCCGGAGATCAAGAGCTTCGCGGCTTATGTCGGGGGATGTCCGACCAACATCAGCGTGGGGGCGCGACGATTGGGATTACGTTCCGCATTGCTGACGGCTGTCGGAGACGATCTTGTGGGGGATTTCGTCTTGCGCTTCCTGGAGCGAGAGGGAGTCGAGACGCGGTTCATTCCGCGAAAGCCGGGGCGTCGAACGAGCGCCGTGTTGCTGGGCGTCGAGCCACCGGATCGCTTCCCGCTGGTCTACTATCGCGACAATTGCGCGGATATGGAGCTGACCATTGATGATGTCCTGGCAGCTCCGATCGCGGAGAGCCGCGTGTTGCTCATCAGCGGAACGGGTCTCAGCCGGGAACCCAGCCGCAGCGCGACGCTCTTTGCCGCCGAGCGCGCGCGAGCGCACGGCACGGAGGTCTTCCTCGACCTGGATTTTCGCCCCACGCTCTGGCACGATGTGCGCGGGTATGGAGTGACGATCCGCCTGGTCCTGCCGCTTGTGGACGTGGTGCTCGGGACCGTGAATGAGGTGAAAGCGGCGGCTCTTGTGGAAGCGGAAGACGTCCACATCGAGCATGCGCAGATCTCCGAATCTCACGTCGCAGGCGAAGTGGACCGAGCGATTCGAATGCTTCTGGAGCGCGGCCCACGAGCGCTCATCGTGAAGCGCGGGGCCGAAGGCGCGACCGTTCATCTGGCTCAAGGAGACGTGATCGTCGCTCCCGCGTTTCCCGTCGAGGTCCTCAATGTCCTCGGCGCTGGAGATGCCTTCGCCGCCGGGTTCCTCTACGGCTACCTGAAGGGGTGGAATTGGTATCGCGCGGCGCGCATGGGAAACGCCTGCGGGGCGATCATCGTCACGCGCCACGGCTGCGCGAACTTCATGCCGTATGAGGCCGAGGTCTTGTCGTTCATCGAGACGCATGGAGGATTTTAGCAGGGGATGAGGAAGGGAGGGGGGTGATGCGAACGCGACGCTTGACGATGGCACAAGCGCTCATCGCGTTTTTGAAGAATCAATACGTCGAGCGAGACGGACGCGAGATCCCCTTCTTCGCCGGCATATGGGGGATCTTCGGGCACGGGAACGTGGCGGGGATAGGTGAAGCGCTTCAACAAAATCCCGATTTCCCATACTACCTGCCGCGCAACGAGCAAGCGATGGTGCATATCGCCGTGGCCTTCGCCAAGATGCACAATCGGCTGCGCACCTTCGCCTGCACCTCCTCGATCGGGCCAGGAGCAACGAATATGCTCACGGGAGCGGCGACGGCCACGATCAATCGCCTGCCAGTTCTCCTCTTGCCGGGAGACATTTTCGCCCGACGGAATGTGGCTCCTGTCCTGCAACAGCTCGAATCCGAGCACACGCTGGACATCTCGGTGAACGATGCCTTTCGGCCCGTCTCTCGCTATTGGGATCGCCTTTCGCGCCCCGACCAATTACCGTTCGCGCTGCTGGAAGCCATGCGCGTCTTGACTTCGCCGGCGGACACGGGCGCCGTGACGCTCGCCCTGCCTCAGGATGTGCAAGCAGAGGCTTGGGACTATCCGGAAGAGCTTTTTGAAAAGCGCGTTTGGCATATTCCTCGTCCTCCTGCCGATCGCGAGCGGCTGCGTCGGGCCGTGCAATGGATTCGCGCGGCGCGGCGACCGCTTGTGATCGCTGGTGGTGGCGTCATCTACAGTGAGGCGACCGAAGCGCTAGCGCGCTTCGTCGAGCAGACGGGGATTCCCGTCGCCGAGACGCAGGCCGGCAAGGGTTCGCTTCCTTTCGATCATCCGCAGAATCTCGGCGCCATCGGCGTGACGGGCACGCGCGCGGCTAATGTGATCGCCCGCGAGGCCGATCTGGTCATCGCCATCGGCACGCGGTTGGGGGATTTTCCGACAGCCTCGAAGACGGCTTTTCAACATCCCGATGTGCGCTTTCTCGCGATCAATGTCGCGGAGATGGATGCTCATAAGCATGCCGCGCTACCGTTGGTGGCTGATGCGCGAGTCACTCTCGAAGAGTTACGAGAAGCGCTCGTGGACTATCGCGTCTCGACTGACTACGCGGCGACAATCGGGCGCCTGAAGGCGGAATGGGAGGCCGAAGTCGAGCGCCTATTCGATCTCCGCCATGGCCCGCCGATGGCGCAGAGTGAGGTCATCGGTATCCTCAATCGGTTCGCTGGTCCGCGCGACGTCGTCGTCTGCGCGGCCGGCAGTTTGCCGGGGGATCTACACAAACTCTGGCGCACGCGCGATCCAAAGGGGTATCACCTCGAATACGGCTATTCGTGCATGGGCTATGAGATCGCCGGAGGACTGGGCGTGAAGATGGCCGATCCCTCGCGGGAGGTCTACGTCCTGGTTGGCGATGGCTCTTACTTGATGATGTCCTCGGAGATCGTGACCTCGATTCAGGAAGGGTACAAGCTCGTGATCTTGGTGCTCGATAATCACGGCTTCAGCAGCATCGGCGGGCTCTCGCAATCGCTCGGGCTCGGAACGTTCGGCACGGAGTATCGCGCTCGGAATCCGCAGACCGGGCAATTGGATGGCGAGTGGTTGCCGGTGGATTTCGCGGCGAACGCTGCGAGCCTGGGCGCGCACGCGCTTCGCGCCCGAACGCGCGAAGAATTGGAGCACGCTCTTGAGGAAGCTCGACGACAAACGCGGACGACCGTCATCGCTGTCGAGGTAGACAAGGAAGTGCGCGTGCCGAACTACGAGTCCTGGTGGGACGTGCCCGTGGCCGAGGTCTCCGAGATGGACGTTGTGCGTCAAGTTCGCGCACAGTACGAAGAGGCGAAGAAGCGCGAACGTTTCTTCGTGTCATCTCGTCCACCGATGGACGTCCAATCGTGAGCGGACGTCCACATGCCCTGCGCCCAATTGCGCAGGGAATCGAAGATGGAGGGAGACAGCATGAGGAGGTATCACAAAGCGTGGTGGAACATTTTCGGAATGCCTACTCTCCTTCTGACTCTCGGCCTGTTTTACGGGATGAATGCGCAGATCAACACGGGGATCATCCTCGGGACGGTCACCGATCCAACAGGAGCTGTGGTTCCGAACGCGGAAGTGACCCTCATCCACCTGGAGCGGCGAACGAGCGTGAAGGTCGTGACCGATGCGACCGGCGCCTACATCGCTACGGCTCTGCAACCCGGGCCGTATGAGATTCGCGTCTCAGCCCCCGGATTTCAAACGGCCGTCCGCAGCAATGTCATCCTGCACGTGCAAGAACGCCTGCAAGTGGATGTGACGCTCCAACCGGGGATGATCACCGAGGAATTGATCGTCACCGAATCGGTCCCGATCCTCCAGACGCAGAGCGCTGATGTGGGCGCCGTTGTGGAGCAACGGCGGATCGTGGATCTGCCCTTGGATGGCCGACGGTATTCGGACTTGATCCTACTTGCCCCGGGCGCCGTGCCGACTCCAAGCGGCGGCAATCCGCGCGAGGCGAAGATCAACGTGAACGGGAACTTCTCCTTGCAAAATTACTTCGCGCTGAACGGCGTGGATAACAATTCGTTCTCGACCAACGCGCAAGAGCGTAGTCCGCAAGTCGTGCAACCGCCTCCGGACGCCCTCCGAGAATTTCGCGTGCAGACGCGCACCTACAACGCCGAGTTCGGGTGGTTCCAAGGCGCGGTGATCAACGCCGAGATCCGCTCCGGGAGCAACAATCTCTTCGGAACGGCCTGGTGGTTCCATCGCAACGACAATTTGGACGCTGCTGATTTCTTCTCCAACGCGGCGGGGCGACGCCCGGATGGCTCGCGCGTGATCCCGAAAGGGGAATTCCTTCGCAATCAAGCGGGATTCGTCGTCGGTGGACCGATTCGACGAGATCGCACCTTCTGGTTCTTCGACTATCAGGGCCTGCGTTCGCGGCGGGAGACGACGCTGACGGGCACGGTGCCGACGGCGAGGATGCGCCAAGGTGATTTCAGCGAGCGTCCCGTATTGACAGCGCCGCCGGATTTCCTCTCGGTCATCGCCCCCTGCATCTCGCCGCCCAATCGGCTCAATCTGAACGCTACGCGCACAGATGGACGTCCGTGCGCCGATCCCGTGGGGATGAGGCTCGCCGCGCTCTATCCGCTGCCGAACGCGCCGGGCATCTCTCCGTTCACCTTCGTCTCCTCGATCAACATTCCGACGAACAACGATTCATTCGACGCTCGCATTGATCACCGGATCGGTGAGAAGGACGTGATCTTCGGCGTTTACAGCTTCTTCGACGAACGCGCGCTGATCGAGCGCGGACCGTTCCCGAATCCGCTGGCCACCGGTGGCTTCAGCGCCAATAGCGAAGTGCGGGGCCAGGTCTTCTCGTTCACTTGGGATCACACGTTCTCGCCGAATCTGCTCAACGATTTCCGCTTCGGGTTCAATCGCATCAAGAGCTGGTCCCGACCGCTCGCGCCGAAAGGGAGCGCGGCGGCCGAGTTCGGTCTCCGGAATGCCCCCGCGAACGAGTTCGTCTACGGCCTGCCGTGGATTCGCGTCGTCGGGTATAGTTTCCTGGGGACGTCGGGATGGCGTCCGCAGTTTCAGGTCTCGCAGGTCTACCAGTTCCTCGACAATGTCTCCTACATTCGCGGAGCCCACTCATACAAATTCGGCTTCGAGTACAAGCGGCTCGTGAATAACTTCCTCGACGTGCGCGCGCCACATGGGGAGCTGGCGTTCAACACGTTCTGGATCGGCGACAGTTTCGCCAATCTGCTGCTCGGGCAAGCCTTCTTCCAGCAGACGACGACGCCACATGTCGTGCACAACTACATTGACGGTTTCATGTGGTACGTTCAGGATGCGTGGCGCGCGACGCCGAAGCTGACGCTCACCTACGGTGTGCGCTACGAGTACTTCACGCCGTTCATCGAGCGGAACGATCTGACGACTAATTTCGATCCTTCGGCCAACGGCGGGCGCGGAGGATTGATCACGGCAGCGCCGAATCCCTTCCCGCCGATTCAACCGGCGCCGAAGGGACAGGGGCTCTTCTCCCGCACGCTCGTTCGTCCGGACCGGAATAACCTGGCGCCGCGGCTCGGCTTCGCTTACGCGCCGAATCGGCGAATGGTCTGGCGCGGCGGATTCGGCATCTTCTACCAGGTGATGGATCGCATGGGGAGCGAGAGCATGCTCCAGTTGAACCCGCCGCAGGTCATTGATGCGAGTTTGAGCGTGCCCAGCAGTGCGCCGCCGCTGCTATTGCTCCGAGATGGCTTCTTGCCAGCGCCACCGACGGTGGACGTCCGACGGCTCCAGATCCGCTCGCGCAGTTTCCACGAGCGTTCGCCGTATTCGCAGCAGGTTAGCTTCGGACCGCAGATCCTCCTCACGAATGATCTCTCGGTGGACGTCTCCTTCGTCGGCAACTACAACCGCAAGATTCGGAAGCTGCGGAATCTGAATCAGGGTCGGATCGTCACGCCGGGCGTCGGTCCGGTCATCTTCCCCTTCCCGGATTTCTGCCTCGCGCCGGGCACCTGTGCGTACATTCAATGGCTCGGCACCGATGGGACATCCAACTACAACTCGCTGCAGATCACGGTGAACAAACGCTACTCGCGCGGCTTCGCGTTCAACGTGGCGTATACGTTGGGAAAGGCGTTGGGCACGGTGAGCGAGCAACTCTCGCCAACGTTCGGAAATGTGAACCCGCAAAACCTGCCGCAGAACGTCTACAACATGCGCGCTGACTACGGACGACTGCCCTTCGATCAACGCCATCGTCTTGTGGTGAATTGGGTCTGGGAGCTGCCCTTCGGGCCGCGCCAACCGTTCCTGAATCAAGGCGTGCTGGCGAAGCTGCTGGGCGATTGGCAACTGAATGGGATCGTCAGCTCCACAAGCGGCGTCCCGATCACGATCTACGCGCCGGATCGGAGCAATACGGGTCCCGGACACACCTCGCGCGCCGACTGCGTAGGGAATCCCTTCCCCTCTGGCTTCAAGCCTACGCTCGCGCGCTACTTCGACACGAGCGCCTTCCGCATTCCGGCGCCCTTCACCTTCGGCAATTGCGGTCCGAATACGATCAGCTCATGGGCCTTTCACAATTGGGACATCTCCCTGTTCAAGAAGTTCCGCTTCACGGAAGAGCGCTATCTGGAGTTCCGCGTGGAGTTCTTCAACGTGTGGAACACCCCGCAGTTCGCGGCACCGGACTCGAATGTCGCCAGCGCTACGTTCGGACGGACGACGAGTCTGCGGAATCCCGAACGTCCGGCCCGTGAGATTCAACTGGGGTTGAAGCTGTACTTCTGAACCGGCCTTGCCGGAACGCGATCATGGAGAGAGCGCCCTCGTGGGGATCCTCCCACGAGGGCCATCGGTCGTAGCCCCCATGAGGGGATGGGCGGTAGCCTGCGCTTTTCCCTGGAAGGCGGAGAAAGGAGCCAGTGATCATGAGGAAACTCTCCACATGCCTCATCGGGCTAGTCGTCCTCAGTTCGCTCGGTGGGTTCGTCCCCATTTCGGCGCAAGTCCAAGAGATCGCTGAGAATCAGAATGCCGCGGCCGTCTGGCAGGCGCTCCTGCGCTTGCGCACGACGGTGACCGTCCTCCACACGACGGCGCATCCGGATGACGAGAACGAAGCATTGCTCGCGTGGCTCAGTCGCGGACAAGGGGTCCGGACGGGCTTGCTGACGCTCACACGGGGAGAGGGGGGAGCGAACCTGATCGGCCCAGAGCTTTTCGATGCACTGGGTATTCTCCGCACGGAGGAGCTGCTCGCGGCCGGGCGCTACTACGGCGTGGATCAGTTCTTCACGCGCGTCGTGGATTTCGGCTTCTCGAAGCGGCTCGATGAGACGCTGGAGAAATGGGGGCGGGAGACCGTCTTGCGCGATGTCGTGCGCGTCATTCGCTTGTATCGGCCCGATATCATCATCTCCCGATTTCGGGGCGATCCTTCCGATGGACACGGCAACCATCAAGCGGCTGGCGTGATCACGCGCGAAGCGTTTCGCGCCGCTGCCGATCCCAATCGCTTTCCGGAGCACTTCGCCGAAGGGCTGCGCCCTTGGCAGGCGAAGAAGCTTTACGTCGCGCCTTTCCGCTTCGGGGTTGCTGATCGAGAGTCCCCCACGTTAGAGATCGAGACGGGAATGTACGATCCTCTGCTCGGCCGCACATATCGAGAGATCGGTCGCGAAGGCTTGAGCCGTCAACGCTCGCAAGGAGCTGGTCAGGCGCGAGCTCCGCGCGGTTCTTCGCGCGTCGCATTGCAACTAGTGGACACAACGTTGCCGAGAGTCGAGCGAGAGGCGAGCCTCTTCGACGGATTAGAGACGAGTTGGCTCGGTCTGGCGAAGCTCGCTGCCCCGGCGCTCGATCTCCGCTCTGAGCTGGCGGAGGTGCAAACGCTCGTGGAAGGAGCCATCACGAGCTTTGACGCGCGGCATCCGTGGATCGTCGTGCCCCAGCTCACTGCGGGACTCCGCCGGACGCGCGCGCTCATCGAGCGCGTGGAACGCGCATCGCTCGAAGAGGGAGCGAAGGACCATCTGCTTTTCCTCTTGCGCAATAAAGAGCGAGAGTTCATGGAAGCGATGAATAAGGCTTTGGGCATGGCCTTCGATGTTCTCGTAGATCCGAGCGAAGAAGGAGAAGGCTTTCCCAGCAACGCGCAATGGATGCGGCTTCGAGAGACGTTCTCGGTCGCCATTCCCGGGCAACGCTTCACCCTGACGGCGACGGCCATCAATCGAAGTCCCATACGGGTGGAGCCGGTGGAGATCGCCCTGCGCACTCCCGCGGGATGGCGCGTTCGTTCATTGCAGCAGGAGCTGCGCCCCTTGGAGCGGAATGATCAAGCCCGCGCGCGATTCGAGGTCACTGTTCCCGAGGACGCTGAGCCGACGCGTCCCTATTGGTCGCGCGCGTCGGAATACCACGACGCCGTGTACCTGATCCACAAACCGGAATTTCTGAACTTGCCGTGGCCTCCGCCAGAGGTCGTCGGCGTGTTCACGTATCGCGTGGATGGAGTGATCTTCACAGTGATGCAGCCGGCGCAAACAATCTTCGTGGATCGCCCCTGGGGAGAACAGCGTCGGCTGCTGATGGTCGCCCCACCGATAAGCGTGACCGTCTCTCCGCGCATCGGCATCATCCCTTCGGGCGTGACGCGGCTACCCTATCCCGTGCGCGTCGAAGTGCGAAACGCCGTGAAAGGTGCGGCCGAGGGCAAAGTCCGCCTGCGCGTGCCTCTGGGATGGACTGTCTCGCCGCCGGAAGCGACCTTCCGGTTCACCTACGAGGGAGAGATTCGAACATTTGCGTTCCATCTCTCGATACCCCGTGTCGAAGCTGGCAAGAGCTATCGGGTGCACGCCGTGGCCGAATACAATGGGCGAGAGTACGCGGAGGGGTATCAAGTGATCGCCTATCGCGAGTTGGAGCCGCGCCATCTCTATCGCCCGGCGACGATCGAACTGCGCGGCGTGGACGTGAAGGTCGCCCCGGGTTTGACGATTGGCTACATCATGGGCGTCGGAGATGACGTCCCCGAAGCATTGGCGCAATTGGGCGTCACCGTTCGATTGCTTGATTCATCGTATCTGGCCACGGGCAATCTTGAGGTCTTTGACGCCATCGTGATCGGCATTCGCGCCTACGCCGTGCGGGATGATCTGAAGGCCTACAATCGGCGCGTGCTCGACTACGTCGAGCGCGGTGGAGTGCTCATCGTGCAATATCAAACGCAGGAGTTCGACGCCGCACCTTTTGGTCCATATCCGTATCTGCTCGGCGCGCGCGCGGAAGAAGTCTCTGAGGAAGATGCGCCGGTGACGATCCTCGATCCTACGCACCCCATCTTCACGTGGCCGAATCGGATCACGGCAGCCGATTTCGAGGGATGGGTCGAACAGCGCGGCTCGAAGTTCATGACCCAGTGGGATTCGCGATATCAACCGCTGCTCATGTCGCACGATCGCGGGCAAGAGCCCCAGCGCGGAGGGATGCTCGCCGCTCGGTATGGGCGTGGGACCTACATCTATGCCGCGTATGCCTTCTATCGCCAGCTTCCGGCCGGTGTGGTCGGTGCCTACCGACTCTTCGCGAACATGATCAGCTTGCGCCGCGCGAAGCTCTGACTCCTCGGTCGCGCGCCAAAGGAGCGCTCGCATGGAACGCGCGGAGACGCACGATCGCCCCGGTCTCGTTCGAGGGATCGGCCTGCTGCAGGCGACCTCGACCAACATGCTCAACATGATTGGGATCGGGCCGTTCATCACGATCCCGATCATGATCGCGACAATGGGCGGACCGCACGCTTTGATCGGATGGATCGTGGGCGCGCTCATCTCGCTCTGCGATGGATTGGTCTGGGCGGAGTTGGGGGCGGCGATGCCGGGCGCCGGAGGCCCCTACCTCTATTTGCAACAAGCTTATGGACCGAACCGGTTGGGGCGATTGATGAGCTTCCTCTATATCTGGCAGACGATCTTCATCGCGCCGCTTTCGATCGCGTCCGGGGCTGTTGGCTTCGCGCTCTACACGAAATATTTCTGGCCCGCGATGACGGCGTGGGAGACGAAGCTACTGGCCGCAGGTCTTTGCCTCTTCGTCACCGCGCTACTTTATCGAGACATCCGTTCGGTCGGACGCTTATCCGTCGCCCTTTGGATCGTCGTGATGTTGACCGTGGGATGGGTCGTCATCTCCGGGCTGCGACATTTCGATTGGCGACTCGTCCTCGACGTCCCTCCCGGAGCGTTCGACCTCTCCCGAGATTTCGTCCTGAGCCTTGGGAGCGCGACGCTCATCGCGATGTACAGCTACGGGGGATACTTCAACGTGTGCCTCTTCGGCGGCGAGGTAAAGAATCCGAGCACGACGATCCCGCGTTCGATTATCCTCGCGATCCTCGCCGTGGCCGTTCTCTATATCACCATGAGCGTCACAATCTTGGGCGTCATCCCTTGGCACGAGGCCATGCGGAGCAGCTCGATCGTCTCCGATTTCATCGAACGCCTGTACGGTCCATGGGCCGGCCATCTCGTCACGGGATTGATCTTATGGGCTTCGCTCGGCTCGATCTTCGCCATTCTGCTCGGATATTCGCGCGTCCCCTATGCGGCGGCGATCGAAGGCCGATTCTTCGCGCCATTCGCTCGACTTCATCCGACTAAACGATTTCCAGCCTTCTCGCTCGTGACGATCGGAGTGCTCTCGGCGGCGGCCTGTTGGTTCACGCTCGATGAGATCATCAAAGCGCTTCTCGTCATTCAGATCGTCATCCAATACCTCGCACAGGTCTTGGCTGTGGTGATGCTCCGGCGATTTCGACCGGACATCGTCCGTCCTTTCCGCATGTGGTTGTATCCGGTGCCCGTGCTCGTCGCCTTCTTCGGATGGATGTACATCCTCGTCTCCAGTGGCCTTCCCTTCATCCTGGCGGGAATGGGATTGCTCGTGTTGGGCATCGGCGCCTATCTCTGGCGGGCTCGCCGAAGAGGCGAATGGCCTTTCGTCCCCGAGACGATGGGGGAGGTTTCACTTCGCCCATGATGGATGCGAAGACCTGGGATGTCATCACTGTGGGCGATGTCTTCGTGGATCTGATCTTGAGCGGCCTCCCGGCATGGCCGCAACCTGGTGAAGAAGTCTTCGCCCAGCGCTTCGCCCGCGAGATCGGAGGAGGCGCCGCCATCACGGCATGCGGATTAGCGCGATGGGGGATGCGGGTGAGCTTGCTGGCCGTCCTCGGATGCGATGAAGGCGAATGGATGAAACGACGGCTGACGGCTTGCGGGGTGGATACGCGCCAGCTCATTTGGCATGACGAGGAACCGACGGCAGTGACCGTGAGCGTCTCGCGCGAAGGGGATCGAATGTTCTTCACCTACATGGGCGCCAATCGGGCGCTCCCGGAATGGCTCGCGAAGGAGAGCACCTGGATGGAACTCAGGGCGGCACGACATGTGCATTTGGCGTGCGCGCCCGAGCCATCGGTGTTGATCTCACTGGGCGACTTCTTGCACGAGCATGGGACGAGCCTCTCGCTGGACGTCGGATGGCATCCCGAATGGCTTCAGTCTTCGGAAACCCGGCGCGCGCTGTGCGTCCTCGATCTCTTCTTCCCGAGCGAGCGGGAGGCTTTCGAGTTGACGGGGGAGCGCGATCCGGAGAGCGCCTTGCGCGCGCTCGTTGGCATGGGCATCTCGCGGATCGCATTGAAGCGCGGATCAGCCGGAGCAATGCTCCTCTGGAACGGCGAGTTGTTCGCGCAGGAAGCATATCCCGTCTCTCCAGTGGATACGACTGGGGCAGGCGATTGCTTCGACGCCGGTTTTCTGTACGCATGGCTTTCGGGCGAGTCGCCAGAGCGTTGCTTGCAGATCGCCACTCTTTGTGGCGCTCTCTCGACGCGACGCTTAGGCGGGGTGGCCGCCTTTCCAACGAAGGAAGAGATCGAAGAAGCGCTGCGAAGGATTTCGGCAGGGAGCGCGGAACCATGAGTCGGCGGAAGCTGACGATCATCGGTGGTGGAGGGGTGCGCACGCCGTTGCTGCTGTACGGACTCCTGGAGCAACAAGCATCGCTCGGCCTGCGTGAGGTGACCCTCTATGATGTCGAGCGCGAGCGGGTGGAACTCATGGCTGCGCTCGGGCAGGAGCTGCTCCGGCAGAGGGATGGGACCTTCGCTTTGACGGTGACGGATGATCTGCAGGAGGCGGTGGCCGATGCCGCGGCGATCATCACGAGCATTCGCGTCGGCGGCCTCCGCGCTCGCGCCCGCGACGAACGCACGGCCATCGAGCACGGCTTGGTCGGACAAGAGACGACGGGCGTAGGGGGATGGGCCATGGCGTTGCGCACGATCCCCGTCGTGCTCGAACACGCGCGCGTGATCGAACGCGTGAATCCCGAAGCGTGGATCCTCGTCTTCACGAATCCGGCAGGAGTGATCACGCAAGCGCTCACGATGCAAACGCGGTTGCGCGTCCTCGGCATTTGCGATACGCCGAGCGAACTCTTTCACCGCATCGCGCGCGTCCTCGGAGAGCCGCCGGAAGACGTCGTGTGCGACTATTTCGGACTCAATCACCTGGGATGGGTGCGAGCCGTCTTCGTGCGCGGTCGCGATGAGATGGCGCGATTACTCCATGACGACGAGAAGCTGCGGCGCCTCTATCCGGCGGATCTCTTCGACCCCGAGCTAATTCGCGCGCTCGGGCTCATCCCGACCGAATACCTCTTCTTCTACTACGGACACGCGCGGGCGCTGGCGAATCAAAAGCGCGTGGGGGCGAGCCGCGGTGAGGAGTTGGAGCAGTTGAACGAGAGGCTCTTTCGAGACCTCAAGCGGGAGATCGGGACTGGTCGTCCCGAGAAAGCGGTGGCGATCTATCGCGCTTATCTCCAGCGCCGCTCGGCATCGTACTTGAGATTGGAGGGACAGGCCGAATCGGCTCTACGCGCGGAGTTGCTCGAGGCGGAAGATCCATTCGCAGCGGCGACCGGCTATCATCGCGTTGCGCTGGATGTGTTGACGGCGCTCTGGGGAACGGAATCGCGACGCCTCGTCTTGAATGTGTGCAATCGCGGCGCGATCGCCGATTTGGGACCGGACGATGTGGTCGAAGTCCCATGTGTGGTCGCGCGCGAGGATGTGCGCCCGTTGGCTCTCGGACGAATGCCCGAGGTCGTTCGCGGTCTCGTTCTCTCGGTGAAAGCCTACGAGCGCTCGGTGATTCGCGCCGCCGTAGAACGTTCGGCGAAATGGGCGCGGCTGGCGCTACTTGTTCACCCGCTGATCGGCGAATGGGAGCTGGCCGATCGGCTGCTGGCGATCTTCCGAGAGCAAGATCCCGATTACTTCGGAGACTTCGCGCCATGAGGCGTGCGAAGCGCTGCGGTGATGATCTTCCTCGCGCATCTTTCGCACGGCGCGAGGGGAAGGAGGAGAGGAACCCATGCGGCTTGTCAACTACATCAACGGACAATGGGTGCCAGCGATGACGAGAGAGGCATTGCCGGTGACCAATCCGGCGACGGCGGAAGTCCTCGCCGAAGTGCCGCTCTCCGGGGAAGCCGACATCGCGCGCGCTGTCGAAGCGGCCGCTGCGGCGTTCCCCGAATGGCGACGCACGCCGGCTGAGGAGCGCATCCAGTACCTCTTCAAGCTGAAGGCGCTCTTCGAGGCGCATCTTGACGAGTTGGCTCGTTTGATCACCATAGAGAACGGCAAGACGCTCGCGGAATCGCGGAGCGAGCTGCGCCGCGCGATCGAGAACATCGAAGTCGCCTGCGGAATCCCCACGCTCATGCAGGGCTACAATCTCGAAGACGTCGCGCGCGGCATTGATGAGCACATGATCCGTCAACCCCTGGGTGTCGTGGCCGCCATCACACCGTTCAATTTTCCGGTCATGATACCATTTTGGTTCCTCCCCTATGCCATCGCGTGCGGGAATACGTTCGTCCTGAAGCCTTCGGAGAAAGTCCCCATTTCGATCATGCGCGCGTTCGAGCTGATCGAGCAAACGGGCCTTCCACCGGGCGTGGTGAATCTCGTGCATGGGACGAAGGCGGCCGTGGATGCGCTTCTGGACCATCCGGATGTACGGGCGATCAGTTTCGTCGGTTCGACCCCCGTGGCCAAGTACATCTACGCGCGCGCGGCCGCTCAAGGCAAGCGCGTGCAATGCCAGGGCGGTGCGAAAAATCACGTCGTCGTCCTACCCGATGCGGATATGGAAATGGCGACGCGGATCATCAGCGAGAGCGCCTTCGGATGCGCTGGGCAGCGGTGTCTGGCCATCTCGGTCGCCGTCACCGTCGGCGAAGCACATCGCGTATTCCGCGAAGCTATCGCTGACACCGCGCGCGCGATCCGGGTCGGATACGGGTTGGACGAAGGCGTACAAATGGGGCCGGTCATCACCCGCGAGAGCAAGGCGCGGATCGAAGCTTTGATCGCGAAGGGGGTGAGCGAGGGCGCGACGCTGCTGCTCGATGGACGCGGGGCGAAGATCCCCCATTACGAGCGAGGGAATTTCATCAAGCCGACGCTTCTGGAGAATGTCCCGCCTGGCGGTGAGGTCTGGCAAACGGAGATCTTCGGACCAGTCCTCAGCCTGATTCGCGCCGACACGGTGGACGAAGCCATCGCGATCATCTCCCGCCATGCCTATGGGAACATGGCTTCGCTCTTCACCAGCAGCGGTGCGGCGGCGCGCAAGTTCCGCTACGAAGTGCCAGCCGGCAACATCGGTATCAACGTCGGCGTAGCTGCGCCAATGGCGTTCTTTCCGTTCAGCGGCTGGAAGGAGAGTTTCTTCGGCGTCGTGCACGGCCAGGGACGCGATGCCATTGAGTTCTACACGGAGAAGAAGGTCATCGTCGAGCGATGGTCGAGCGAATGGACGCGCACGTTCTGAATCACCGCCGCGGCGCTCGAGGGCGCGGCGACGGATTTCACGCCGATTTCAGGCCTTTTTTACCCGGCGTTAATGCCGATCGCATATAATGGTGAGCCAATCAATCCTGAAAGGAGGGAAGCGTATGCGACGCGAGAACCTGTTCATCGCGTGCCTGTGGGTGCTCTGCGCAGGATTGCTCCTGCGCGGAGCGGCGCAGATCCACACGGCTAGCCTCACCGGGCTGGTCACGGATCCGACGGGCGCGGTGATCGCGAACGCGACCATCGTCGCCAAGAATAAGGCAACGGGCGTCGAGTATTCGACGGTCACCGACCAGTCGGGCTATTACACGTTCGCGAGCTTGCCCGTTGGGACCTACACGATCACGGCGGAAGCGCAGGGGTTCAAGAAATTCATTCGCGAGAACGTCGTGCTGGAGGTGGGACAGCGAGCGCGTTTGGATCTGACGCTCGAAGTGGGCGAGATCGCTGAGACGGTCATCGTGGAAGCGCAGACGCCGTTGCTTTCGACTCAAGATGCTTCTCCGGGAGCCGTCGTGCAGAATCGCATGGTGACCGATCTGCCGCTCAGCATGCGCAACTGGGATGATTTGATGGGCTTGATCGCGGGCGTGCAGGGCGACCGCTATACGGAAGAAGGGGGAGCGACGGCGGCTGGACGCACGGGCGGCGTCAACGTCCACGGTGTGCGCTCGCTGCAGAACAACTTCATCTTGGACGGCGTGGACAACAACTCCATCTCCACGAACGTGCAGGAGCTGACGACGCAGGTCGTGCGCCCGTCGGTGGATTCCATCCAAGAGTTCAGGATCATCACGAACCCGTACTCGGCGGAATACGGACGCAGTCCTGGAGCGGCCATCACCGTGACGACCAAAAGCGGCACGAACGAGTTCCACGGGACGGCCTATTGGTTCGGACGCAATGACATCTTCGACGCGACGAGCTTCTTCCTGAATCGCGCGGGAGCGAAGAAGGCGAAGAATCGGCAGAACCAGTTCGGCTTCAACGTGGGAGGACCGATCGTGCGCAATCACGCGTTCTTCTTCTTCGACTACGAGGGCACGCGCATTCGTCGAGGGGTGACGCGCCTGGGGAACGTCCCACTGCCGAACGAGCGTATCGGTGACTTCTCTGCACCCGGATATGCGAGGATCTTCGACCGCGTGGGCGACTGCCGGGCGAAGGTCCCCACTGCTTTCAATCCCGACGGCTCCTTCAAGGACAACAAGATCCCGCCCGAGTGCATTGATCCGGTGGCCAAGCGCATTCTCGATCTGGTACCGCTGCCGAACCTGCCGGGTTCAGGACCGCTCCGAAACGTCTTCAACTTCTTGCGCACGCCGACGCTCATTGACGACACGGACAAGTTCACCGTGCGCGGCGATTGGCAGGTCAATCCCAACAACAACGTCTTCGTGCGCTACACCTTCTCGGACCGCTTCCGCTACGTCCCGGGGGTGTTCGGCGGGATCATTGACGGCACATCCACTTCGGCCTTCGGACGACTCTTCATGAAAGGGCATTCGGCGGCGATCGGATGGAATCGCACGCTGGGCCCCCGCGTGCTGAACGAGTTCCGGATCGGATGGGGGCGCAACTGGTCGAACGGCGTGCAGGATCCGTATAGGAAGAACACGCTCGCGGAATTCGGAATCCTCGGGGTTCGGGACGATCCGCTCTATAGCGGCGGATTGCCGGCCATTCGCATCCAAGCCCGAGGTGGGACGCAGACGATTCCGGGCGGTCAAGGCGGCGGGCTCGATCACTTGGGCTCTCCCGTCTTCCTGCCCAAGTTCCAATTCACGAACCAGTTCCAATGGTGGGACATGGTGAGCGTGACCGCCGGAGCGCATCAGCTTCGATTTGGCGTGGACGTGCGCCTGCCCATGCGCAACATCTATCTCGACCTGCCGGCGATGCGCGGCGATTGGACGTTCGATGGGAACCGCACGGGCATCGGTATGGCCGATTTCCTGCTCGGTTACCCTTCGGCGGCTCAATTGACGAATCCGCATGTCGTGGACCTGCGCATTTGGATGGCGTCTTTCTTCTGGCAGGATGACTGGAAAGTCACGCCGAAGCTCACGATGAACATCGGGTTCCGATACGACTTCGCCACGTGGCCTTATGAGGGGCGAGATCGGTTGACGAACTTCGATCCGAGGACGGGGCGACGCTTCACGGCCGCGCCCTTCCCGGGCTTCGAACGTTCGACCGTTGGCAAGAGCCTCGTCCGGTCAGACAAGAACAACGTCGCGCCGCGCATCGGTCTGGCGTATCGGCTGACGCCCAATACGGTCCTTCGCACCGGATATGGGCGGTTCTTCATGCTCTTCGAGCGCGCGGGGAGCGAAGATCAACTCGGGCTCAACCTCCCGTGGGTCGTCAATAACGTGGTGACAGCTCCCAACCCGAACACGACGGCCAACAACATGCGCTTGCGCACGGGCTTCAACCTCTCGCTCGATCCGGGCGCCGTAGATCCGCGGAACGTGCGATTGCGCGCAGTGAACCCCGAGGCCGTGATCCCCACCGTGGATCAGTGGAACTTCGGGATCCAGCGACTGCTCCCCGGCAACATCATCGCGACGATCGAATACGTGGGGACGAAGGGAACGCACCTCTCGGTCCTGCGCAACATCAATCAGCAGTTCTTCAATCCCGATGGGACGCCGACAGGGATCCTGCCCTATCCCGATCTCGGGCCGATCGAGTACCGAGACAACATGGGGAACTCGAGCTACCACGGGATGGAGGTGACGGTCGAGAAGCGCTTCAGCCACGGCCTGAGCTTCCAGGGAGCGTGGACGTGGTCGAAGTCCATTGATTACGCGATGGAGCATTTGTTCACGGGCGGCTCGGGGAGCTTCCTGCAGAACGCGCACAATATCCGGGAGCGACGCGGACCGAGCGACTTCGATTATCGGCATCGCTTCGTGTTCGCGTACAACTACGAGCTGCCGATCGGGCGCGGGCGCGCGTATCTGAATGAGGGCGTGGCTTCCCACATCCTGGGCGGCTGGCGGATCAGTGGCATCACCGTCATGCGAACGGGTCGTCCCTTCACGATCATCGCCACTGCCAACAACACTGCCCTAGGCGGAGCGCGCGGCGGAGGCATGGTCACGGCGTTGGCCGATTGCTTGCGCGACGGGACCTTGCCCGAGGATCAGCGCACGGTGGACCGCTGGTTCGACACGACGGCCTATCGCGTTCCATCGCCACCGCGTTTGGGAACGTGTGGGCGGAATACGCTCTACGGGCCAGGCTTGGTCAACTTCGATTTCGCGCTCGCGCGCACGTTCGAGTACTTCGGCGAGGGCCGACGCCTGGAATTCCGCTGGGAGATGTTCAACGCCTTCAACACGCCGCAGTTCGGCTTGCCCGACCGCAATGCTTCCAGCGGCAGTTTCGGTCGCATCGGTAACCTCGCCGGTGATCCGCGCGTCATGCAATTCGCGCTGAAGTTCTACTTCTGAAGTCGCCAAGGCGCAGGGCGAGTCGCTCTCGCCCTGCGCCTTCTGATGTCGGCCATGCGTGGGATCTTCATCCCGCCATTTGTCCTCGGCTGTCTCCTCGCTCTCGCTCTTCCTTCTTCCCCGCGTCAATCCACCGAGATCGTCCTCGAAGGAACCATCACGCGCGCCGATCACGGGACGTATCTCGTGCGGGAGTTCGTCGTCCCCGAACCACTCGAACGCCTGGAAGTCGAATACGCTTATACCCATCGGGGTGAGGGCACGACCATAGACATCGGCGTGTTTGATCCTGTACGCTTTCGTGGCTGGAGCGGCAGCGATAAGACGCGCTTCTTCATCGCGCGTGATGAGGCAACGCCCTCTTATTTGCCCGGCGACCTTCCGGCGGGGACGTGGCGTATTCTCCTCGGCGTCCCACACATTCGTCCGGATCAGGTCTCCCGCTATACGATCCGAATCCGATTATTCCCCGCTCGTTCGCCCGCACCACCCGCTTCCGAACCGAGCACACCGCGCGTGTTGAAGAAGGAGCCGGGTTGGTATCGCGGCGATCTTCACACACACAGCGGGCACAGTGACGGACGCTGTCGCAATGGCCAGGGCGAGCTGATTCCCTGCCCCGTCTTCCGCGTCGCGCAAGCAGCGGTGGCGCGGGGCCTCGATTTCCTTGCCATCACTGATCACAACACGACGAGTCACCATTCGGAGATGCGCCGGTTGCAGGAATACTTCGCTCCCCTGCTCCTCCTGCCCGGGCGCGAGTTGACGACCTATCGCGGGCACGCGAACGTTTACGGGACGAGCGCGTTCATTGACTTCCGTCTCGGCTGGCAAGGGCGAACGATCAACGATCTTCTCGACGACGTCCGTCGCGCTGGAGGACTGATCTCGATCAATCATCCCGCGCATCCTACGGGTGAACAGTGCATGGGTTGCGGATGGGAGGAGGTCCACGCCACGGATTTCCGCAAGGTGGATATGATCGAAGTCATCAACGGCAATCGCGTGGAAGGACCGCTCAGCGGAATCCCCTTCTGGGAAGCTCGTCTCAATGAGGGGTATCGCCTCACGGGCATCGGCGGCAGCGACGATCATCGGGCGGGGACCGGCGAACATCCCGATCACGTCATGGGTGTTCCGACGACCGTCGTCTATGCGACCGAACTTTCGGAGCCAGCCATCTTAGCGGGATTGAAATCGGGTCGCGTCTTCATCAAAACGCGCGGACCAGATGGTCCCGATCTCTTCCTCTTCGCTGAGGACGCGCGCGGCCATCGCTACATGATGGGCGACGAGATCCCTATCGCTCGCGCGGGCGAGCGCCTCGCACTGCGCATCGAGGTGAAAGGAGGCGTCGGGCAGATCGTCGAGGTCATCGTCAACGGGCGCGTGGCCGATCGGATCCACGTGGACGCGCCGGAATTCGTGCGCGTGCTTCCCTGGCCCGCGGAACCGCGCACGTGGGTTCGTTTGAACCTGCGCGACGAGCGGGGAATTACAGCGCTCACCAATCCTCTCTATTTCTCGATTCGAGAATGACGAGGATGCCGCACATCCCCTCGGGGATGCGCACGGCCTCGCAGAATTCCACATGGAGGATAAGAGCGATGCGCTGGAAGAGATGGAGCTGCGCCTTCTTCATCCCTTTGATCTCGGCCTCCTTCTTGTCACCCTCCCTCTTCGCTCAATCTGTGGATCGCGCGGCGATCTTCAAACGCCTGGAGGAGGCGACCGTCCTCCCCCTCTCGCCGTGGCGCTTCAAGGAAGGATTCGTCTTGAGGGGAGAGGCGACGGATCTCGATGACTCGATGTGGAAGCCTTTCCCGGTCGGCGACGAATGGAGCACGGGGCCAGCGTGGTTCCGCTACCGCGTGACGTTGCCTTCGACGATTGGAGGGTATGACATTCGAGGAGCGCGACTGCGCCTGCGCATCCGCATCGTCGGGGAGAATCCTGTCCATCTCACCGTCTTCTTCAATGGGGAGAAACGAGCCGAAGGGAACGATCTCGATCCCATCGTCCTGACCGAGAGCGCGCGTCCGGGCGATACGTTCGTGATCGCGGTGAAAGCCGATGTGCCCGGTGGGCGCACATGGGTGCGCGCCGGACAATTGGAGGTCGAGGCACCGCCCTCTCGTCCCGATCCCCGAACGTTCCTGCAGGAGTGTCAGGCCGCGGAGTTGCTGCTGAATGTGCGGAGAGATGATCGCGCGCGATGGGAACAATATCTGGAGGCCGCGTTGCGGAGGCTCGATCTCGATGCTCTCGACCGAGGCGACCAGCAGGCCTTTGATCGTTCTCTGCGTGAAGCGCGCGAGGCACTGGCGCCGATCCTTCCCATGCTTCGAGAATTCTCGATTCGCGCCGTGGGCAACTCTCATATCGACTTGGCCTGGCTCTGGCCATGGACGGAGACGGTCGAGATCGTGCGCGACACTTTCTCTACAGTCCTGCAGTTGATGCACGAATTCCCGGAGTTCACGTTCACGCACGGAGCCGCTCAGACTTACGCCTGGATGGAGGAGAAATACCCGAAGCTCTTCGAACAGATCCGACAGCGCGTGCGCGAGGGCCGATGGGAGATCGTCGGCGGCGTGTGGGTCGAATCGGATATGAACTTGCCGCATGGGGAATCGCTCGTCCGACAATTCCTGCATGGGACTCGCTATTTCAAGGAGAAATTCGGCATTGAGATCCGCGTCGGCTGGAATCCGGATGCCTTCGGCTACAATTGGCAACTGCCGCAGATCTTGAAGAAGTCCGGCATGGATTTCTTCATCACGCAGAAGCTCTTCTGGAACGAAGTCACGCGCTTTCCCTATCGGCTCTTCTGGTGGGAGGCGCCAGATGGCAGTCGCGTCCTCACCTACTTCCCGAATCACTACGGAAATCCCATCGAGCCCGTCCCGATGGCGAAGGACCTGGCCGATTACGCGGCGGCGACAGGGCATCGCGAGTACATGCACCTTTATGGCGTCGGAGATCACGGCGGGGGACCAACGCGGAGCATGTTGGAGACTGCTGCACGATGGCGATCGGCCGGCGCGATCTATCCCCGGCTCTTTTTCGGCACCGCGCACGAATTCTTCGAGCGGGCGATGGCCGAGTTACCACGGTTGAATCCGCCGGTCTGGCGCGATGAGCTATATCTCGAAACGCATCGCGGCACGTACACGAGCCAGGCGGAGACGAAGCGAAACAATCGCCAGAGTGAGGTCCTCCTTCTCAACGCGGAGAAATTCGCCTCGCTCGCACAACTCTTCGGTCACCGCTATCCGCAGGGTGATCTCGATGCCGCGTGGAAGAAAGTGCTCTTCAACCAATTTCACGACATCCTTCCCGGCAGCAGCATCGCCGCCGTTTATCGTGATGCCGATCGGGATTATGCCGAAGTGCGTCGCGCCGGACGCGAGGTCCTCCATGATGCTCTGCGAGAGCTGGCCGATCGCATCCATACGAAAGGTCCCGGACTGCCGCTCATCGTCTTCAATCCGCTCTCATGGACGCGCACAGATGTCGTCGAGGCTGTTCTCACGTTCCCGGATCCCATCGCCGAGGTCGAAGTCCGCGATCCTCAAGGCCGACGGCTCATCGCCGAGACGATCGCGCGCGATCCGGAGACAAACCGCGCGAAGATTCGCTTCATTGCCGAAGATGTACCACCGCTCGGATATAAGGTCTTCCGCGCTATCCCCGTAGCACGGCGCGCTCCTCTCCGATCTTCCCTCTCGGTCTCCGGTCTGACGATGGAGAACGAGTTCCTCCGGGTCACCGTGGACGCCCAATCCGGATGCATCACGAGCCTGTACGATAAGATCGCTCGTCGAGAAGTCCTTGATGAATCTCGATGCGGGAATCTCCTGCAGACGTTCTACGACAAACCCTCCGTCTACGACGCCTGGAACATCGACGCTAACTTCGAGGAGAAGAAATGGGAGCTGCGTCGAGCTGAGGAAGTGAAGGTGTTGGAGACCGGCCCCACGCGCGCCGTGATCCGCGTGGTGAAGAAGTTCCAGAATTCGACGTTCATCCAAGACCTCGTCCTCTATCCGAAGATCCCGCGTCTGGAATGTCAGATGGATGCGGATTGGCGCGAGAAGCACATCCTGCTGAAAGTGGCTTTCCCCGTCTCCGTGCGCAGCCCGAAGGCGACGTTCGAGATCCCCTTCGGTTCAATTCAGCGCCCGACGACGCGTCGCACGCCCGAAGAGCAAGCGAAGTTCGAAGTCCCGGCGCTCTTTTGGGCAGACCTCTCGGATGGGACCTACGGCGTCAGCGTGCTCAACGATAGCAAATACGGATACGACGTGCGCGATAACGTTATTCGCTTGACGCTGCTGCGCTCGCCCGCGTATCCCGATCCGCATGCCGATGAGGGACGGCATCGTTTCACCTACGCCGTATATCCCCACGTGGGGGATTGGGTTCACGCGGGAACCGTTCAACGAGGATACGAGTTGAACTACCCGCTCATTCCATATCCCACGACGGGACATCGCGGCTCGCTTCCTCCGATCCATTCGTTCCTTCGCTTGGAACCGAGCACGGTGGTTCTCACGGCTTTGAAGAAGGCCGAGGACGCCGAAGCGTGGATCCTCCGATTCTACGAATTCGCCGGGAGAGCAGCCGACGTGAAGATCCAACTTCCCAAGCCACCGAAGGCCGCCGCAGAAGTTACCCTTGTGGAACGTGAGATCGCCCCGGTTACTGTGAATGGGCGAGAAGTGATTGTCCCCACTAAGCCCTACGAGATCAAAACGGTGAGGATCGAATTCTGACGCCGGAGGAAGCGAGTCCTGAGATGACATGCCGGCGATGGCCTCAACGGATCCGCGGGTGGCCGTGGGGTATATGGGGGATTCTGCTCATCCATGGCTTCCTCTTTCTCCCGCGCGCTCACGCACAGGTTCTCCTGGAGCGTTCTTTCCGCGTGGATGTGGAATCAGAGGTTTGGGCCGAGCTGCGCGCCCGAGTTCCAGAAGCGAACTGGGGCGAGAAGGGACGCGAAGCTGCCACGCTCACTATCCTGGTGAATGGACGGTATCATCAAGACGTGATCCTCTTCGCGGGAGAGGCGTCCTTCCGCTATTCCTTTCATCTGGGAAGGATACGACCAGGACCCCACACGATTCGTGTACTCTGGAATCGCTCTCGATCCGCACCTCACGTCGCTGCCCCTCTCATCGAGGAGCTGGCATTGCATCCGGTGAGTCGTACCGATCCAGAATTTCTCCCGCTGGCGCATGCGCCGATCCTCTACGCCCGCCCGAACAGCATCGGGAGGTTCACGGACATTCCTCTCCTTATGTGGTACGAGACGATGCGCGAGCATGAGACGCTCACGATTCGCTATAGCGTCATCTTCAGCAACGAAGATGGAGGGACGGAGACCAATGCCCTGATGGCACGATGGGGACGAGCGACCGACATCGAATGGGTGTACGAGGTGACGGTCACCTCGGAAGGCCACATCCTGGACGCTCGCTATCAAGGCACGCGACATCGAACGCTCCGCTTTCGCGGGCGACGAGAAGACGCTCACCCACTGCTCTTGATCGCCTCCGACAACAATAACTTCTCAGATCGCGGACACTCGTCCATGCGGTTCGCACTTCGTCCCATCCCCTTCGACACGAGCGCGGCCGCGCGCGAGGAGTTGATGGATCAACACCCATGGACGTATCGCATCATGACCGAAGAGCTACGCCGAGAAGGTAAGCTGGGTTCGACGCTCCACGTCGGTCGGCGCATTCTCGACCCCCGCCGCTATCTGTACGTTGAGATCGCTTCCGAGCAACGCGATGCGGGCGTGAGCCTCGCCGTGAAACGCGCAGGAGACCCAAGCTGGTATACATCGGACCTGGGGTTAGCTTATTTCAAGCTCGAGCGGAGCGGTTTCTTGCGCACGACGATCCCTCTTCCGGAAGGAACGACGGTATCGCAAATCGAGCGGATCCTCCTTCGATGCGATGCGCTGTTGGACCCTCGAGTGCAACGCGCCGATGAGCGATGGGCGCAAGCGGGGTGCTTCGTTCGAGGACTGCGCAAAATGTTCTTCCTGGGCCCGGATTTCCGTCCGGGTCCTTCCCTGCCGGTTCGAATGGATCCCATCCACCTTCGAGTCGGCGATATGGTGGAGATCTGGCCATGAGAGAGACGATGCGCGCTGTGGTCTTTCGCGGTGAGGGGGAGTGGAG